>CAYXYM010000028.1:0-8629 GCA_964469285.1 uncultured Gammaproteobacteria bacterium
AACCGCTCTAAGACATCGGCATCGAATTGGCGACGCAGGCCGCGCCGGCCAGTGGATCTGATTAACCCCTTTTCCTCGTAATAGCGCAGCGTCGATACGTTGATTCCGGAACGCTTGGCGACTTCCCCAATATCCATAAAATACCCCTTGACCTCAAGTTGACTTGAGGTTGTACGCTCGCAATCAACCGAAATCAAGCGGGGGAAGGACATGAGCAAAATGGTGCTTATTGGAATCGGCGCAACCGTCGTCATGGATGCCTGGGGGCTAGCCCGAAAGCCGTTGCTGGGCATTGCGACGCCGAACTACGGGCTACTCGGGCGCTGGATTACCCACATGGGACGTGGACATTTCCACCACGAATCCATCGCCGCGGCAGACCCAATCCGGGGTGAAAATCTGATCGGCTGGATCGCGCACTACCTCACCGGAATCATGTTCGCGATGCTATTGGTCGGTGTGTTCGGTCAATCGTGGATCGAAACGCCAACGCTTGGCCCGGCTTTACTCGTCGGCGTCGGCACAACTATTGCGCCGTTTCTGATAATGCAGCCAGCAATCGGCGCCGGGATTGCATCCTCCCGCACTCCGCGTCCTACCGCAGCTAGATTGCAGACGCTAATTACGCATTTGGCTTTTGGTTTGGGCCTGTACGCAGCAGCTTGGGTGGTTCACTAATGCGAGTCCCATCACATTACGCACCGATTGTCTTCAGCGCACTGCTGTCGGCAATCATGGTCACAATCGTCTCCGCATTCGTGATCGCGACCACCCAGGGCATTCACGCCGATTTCGTCGGCCAATGGCTAAGAAGCTGCGCCACGACGTGGCCGGTTGCATTCCCCACGGTCACCATCGTGGCGCCTTGGGTAAGGCGCCTGACGGCGAGATTAACTGCTTGAGTGTTTACACCCATCGCCTTATGGACACCATATATTCCGCAAAACGCGGTCCGAACTTGGAAAGTAGGATTCTTTCTTCCGGTTTGATCTGAAATGCGGTGATATAGGCTACAAATGCAGGTAACAGCATTGCGGACGCCGCGTTGGACAATTCGACAGCCCAACCGGTCAACACAAACAGGAACCCTAGGTACATCGGGTTACGAGAAATCCGGTAGACGCCCTCAACCACTAGCGTAGACGCCGCATCGGGAGTGCGTGGGTCGACCGTTGTCTTGCTGACCCTAAAGGCAATCACCCCAGCCGCCGCGATGGCCATTCCTAATAGAGCCAGACCAATTGAAATGATTCGACTGCCGGGCATTTCAAATGTTGCTGATGGAATGAGCCAAGTGATGCCCTTCATGGCAAATGCCGAGATCGCAACCACTACAACTGGCGGTACCTTGAGCTCAAGTGGATGCAATCGGGACCCCTCGCATACGAATAAGCATGCCGAGATAAGCAGCGGCGGTTACATCGTAAGCAAGGCAAAACGCTGGCCACCACTCGGGGACACCTGGGTTATTGATGATTCCAGGGTGAAAGAAATCAAAGACGCCATGTATCGCTAGCCCGGCAACTACAATCCAAAGCGACTTCTTAAACCCAACTGCGGCGGCGGTCACAAATAGAAGTGCTGGAAACAACTCTACAACCATCGCGCTTACTGACCCGGCTATGGCGGCAAAGAGAACGTATAAGAAAGCAATGACAATCAACACGACCGTGTAGAAGCCGCGCTCCTTGTCTAAGCCAAGTGCTCCGGCGAAGAGACCCACCAAAACAGCTAGAGCGACCCCGATAACGTATGCCATCGATTGACCCCCTAAGGCCGGCGAAGTCCGAAGAGTCTAAATCATGTTACTGAAAGGGAGATGGTGGCCAGGGACGGAATCGAACCGCCGACACGGGGATTTTCAATCCCCTGCTCTACCAACTGAGCTACCTGGCCATTACTAAACAGACTGACGTGGCCGCGAATTTCGGGCCTCCGGGAGCGCGTATTAAACAGTCCGTCGCATGTGACGTCAAGAACGGACCGTGCTCGCGGGCGCTGTGCTAAATTTTGTGCATGGAAGCCGATGATTTCAAAGCCGTTCGAGCACGGACGGTCGCGCTTACCGCTGGGTTGAGCGCCGAGGACTGTCAGGTGCAGTCAATGCCGGATGCGAGTCCTGTGAAGTGGCATCTGGCCCATACCAGCTGGTTCTTCGAGACCTTCATCCTTAATGAGCAGTTCCAGCCGGCGTTCGGCCATCTGTACAACTCGTATTACAACTCGGTCGGCCCGATGGCCAAACGCCCCGAGCGGGGGCTCGTCACCCGGCCGACGCTCGCGGAGATCAGCGAGTACCGGGACTGGGTGGATGATCGCGTCATGGGTCTGCTGGAACGCGGCGCGGACGCCGAAACGCTCGCGCTCGTCGAGGTGGGCATCCACCACGAGCAGCAGCATCAGGAATTGCTGCTCACCGACATCAAGCATGCCTTCTCCCTGAATCCGACCCTGCCCGCGTACCGCGTGACGCCCGATTCACCGACGTCCCCGGCGGACCCAGTACGCTTCGATGCGCATGCAGGGGGCATCGTCGCAATTGGCGCGGCGGTCGACGGCTTTGCGTACGACAACGAACGGCCGCGGCATAAAGTGTTGTTGCAGGATTTCGCTATCGCGAATCGGCCGACGACGAATGCCGAATACTTGGCGTTCATTCGGGCGGGTGGTTACGACGACCCGTCGCTCTGGCTGTCCGATGGTTGGGCATTGGTGCAAGCCGAGGGCTGGCGTTCTCCACTGTACTGGTCGGACGATCTTGAGCATGCGTTCACGCTCGCAGGCATTCAGCCGCTCGACCCGAACGCGCCGGTCTGCCATCTCAGCCATTATGAGGCGGATGCGTTTGCGCGCTGGAGCGAGGCGCGCTTGCCGACCGAGTTCGAGTGGGAGGCCGCGACCCCGCCGGCGACGGGTCAGGTCTGGGAATGGACGGCGAGCGCGTATCTGCCGTACCCGGGGTTCCGGCCGGCGCCGGGCAATGTGGGCGAATACAACGGGAAATTCATGAGCGGACAGATGACCTTACGAGGTGGTTCATCGGCGACGGCACCCGGACACTGCCGCGCGAGTTACCGCAACTTCTTCCCGGCCGCGGCGCGCTGGCAGTTCAGCGGCGTGCGCCTGGCGCGCGACGCATGAGCGAGGTCGAGCTACAGGATCTGCACCCGTCACGCGACGACATTCTGTCCGACGTGCTGACGGGCTTGCGCGCGCATCAGAAGTGGATCGCACCGATGTACTTTTATGACTCGCGAGGCTCGGCGCTTTTCGACCGCATCTGCGAACTTCCCGAGTACTATCCGACCCGCACGGAACTCGGAATCCTCGCCGATGAAGGTCCGGCGATTGCGGCAGAGATTGGCCCGCGCGCGTTGTTGATTGAGCCTGGCAGCGCAGGCGGCGACAAGGCCCGCGTGTTGCTGAACCTGCTCGACGACCCGGCGGCTTTCGTGCCCGTCGAAATCTCGCGCGAGCACCTGCTCGACGGCGCGCGGGCGCTCAACGACGAGTTCCCATCGTTGGAGGTGCTGCCGGTCTGCGCCGACTTCACCCGACCGTTCGACCTCCCCGAACCACGCCACGCAGTGAAGCGCCGGGTGGTGTTCTTTCCCGGCTCGACGATCGGTAACTTCTCGCCGGCACGTGCGGTCGACCTCCTCGCGCACTTTGCACATGTCGCCGGGATTGATGGACGCATCCTGATTGGCGTCGACTTGCGTAAGGACCCGGCCGCGCTGGAGCGCGCGTACAACGATGCCGAGGGCATCACTGCTGACTTTAACCTGAATGTGTTGCACCGACTGAACACCGAACTCGGCGCCGACTTCGACGTAGAGGCGTTCTCGCACCGCGCCGTGTGGAACGACGCCGCGAGCCGCATCGAAATGCATCTCGTAAGCGGGCGAGCGCAGACCGTACGCATCGGACGTGAAACGATCGCGCTACGCGCGGACGAGTACATCCATACGGAGTCAAGCTACAAGTATTCGGTTGAGGGGTTCGCCGAGCTCGCGCGGCGCGCGGCGCTCAACGTGTCTCGGGTGTGGACCGACGAGCGAAACCTGTTTTCCGTGCAACTCCTTCAGCCCGCGGGCGGCGTGTAGCCCTCGGGCGCGGACGACCCGCCGCCGAACAGGAATTTCTCCATCTCGCCCTCGAGGAATTTCCGTGCCTTCGGGTCGATGGTACTCAGCCGGTACTCATTGATCAGCATCGTTTGCTGGCCCATCCACTGCTGCCAGGCTTCCTTCGAAATCGACTCGAAAATCCGCTGACCCAGTTCGCCGGGATATGGCGCCCAGTCCAGACCTTCCGCTTCGCGGCCAAGTTTTGCGCACTGCACGAGTCTCGTCATGCCGTCGATTCTAACGCGTCGAGCAGACGGCGGACCGGTGCGGGTAAGCCGAGTGTCGCGCGCCGCAGCGGATCGGCCCAGACGCGGCGAACGCTGCCATCCTCGGCACCGAACGCGTCGGCGTCCAGTGTCCATGGCGTGATTTCCAGTTCGAAATGCGTGAACGCATGGCGTACGGGCGGCAACGCGCGCGCGGCGCTCGGACCGTCTCCGTCCACCCACGGCAAGCACCAGAGCCCGCCCCAGACGCCTTTGGGCGGTCGCCGCTCAAGCAGGATTTCCCCAGCAGCGTTTCGCACGATCAGCAAGCTCGCTGCGCGCAGCGGTCGGACGCGGCGCGGACGCGGCGTCGGCAACTCGTGGATGCGTTCGTCGCGCAGCGCAATGCAGTCGGACGCGACGGGGCAGCGCTCGCACTGCGGGGTCGCGCGCGTGCAAACCGTCGCGCCGAGATCCATGATCGCCTGCGTGTAGTCGCGCGCGTCGCCGGCGGGTGTGACGGCGTCGGCGTGTGCCCAGTATTTGCGTGCGACGGTGGTCGTGCCCGACCACCCCTCGATTCCTGCATGTCGCGCGTACACGCGCTTGCAGTTGCCGTCGAGAATCGGATGCCGTTGATCGAACGCCGAAGCGAGAATCGCCCCGGCGGTCGACCGCCCGATGCCGGGTAGCGCGGCGACCGAATCAAAATCGTCGGGGAAACGGCCGCCGTGCGCGTCGCGGATGCATACGGCCGCCGCGTGCAGGTTGCGCGCACGCGCGTAGTAACCGAGGCCCGCCCAAGCGCTCAGCACTCCGTCGAGCTCTGCATCCGCGAGCGCGGATACCGACGGGAACAAATCCATGAACCGCTCGAAATATGGAATAACAGTGGCGACCTGGGTCTGCTGCAGCATGACCTCAGCAATCCAGATTCGGTACGCGTCGCGACTGCGCTGCCAGGGAAGGTCGTGGCGGCCGTGCGCGCGGTGCCATGCGAGCAGGCGTTCGGAGAATGGATTCAAAGTCGTGCGGCGAGCTCAACCGCTTCTGCGGTCTCAATCGCCTGCTTGCGTAGCTTCCGCTTGATCATCATCGGCCCGATGAGAGGCGGTATCCAGAAATCGGGCTCGAGAACCATTTCATACTGAAACAGCGTCGCGCCGTCTATCTCGGAGAGCTGCGTGTTCGCCCAACCCGACCGCAAGTCGCTCATGTGGGGCACGACGTTCGCGCGGATGCGCCAATCATCGCTGGCGCGCATCCACTGAACTTGTGCGAATCGCTTGCAGAATCCGAGGACGCAGCCCTCGGCGATAGTGCGCACGAGTTGCCGCGACGGATTGTCGCCCTCGAGTACGACGCTTTCCTTGATGAGGTCGTTGACCTCGGCCCAACGAGGATAGTCGGTCAGCACCGAGAACACGGCATCGGGCGGCGCATCGAGCATTGCGTCGATGGTCACGCGATACACACCGTCCTCATGGGTGACCTCGACGTTCACGGCCTCGGCCGCGGCGATTGGCGCGGCGACCATCGCGAATAGCACCGCCACGATTGTCTTCACGGGATGATTCGGCGCAGCCCTTCGCGCAGGCGGTCCTGAATCTCATCCCGGGCGCGTCGCTCGACTTCCTCCTTCAATGCCTCCGCGACGTCCACGCGGTAGCTGAGTTCGTCGAGCGGCCCTTCGATGCGCACCGGGATCGCGCGGCCCTTGAGTTCGGTGATTGCCACTTGGTCGTCCACGCCAGGCCGGTCGCGCACCGTGACGCGCAGCGTGTAATCGACCGATTCCTGCACGACGTCGAACTTGCCCGCACCGGTGACGACCATGAACGGCAAATCCGCACGCAGGTCGTCGTTGCTGAGGATGCCGTCGCGCACCGCGCCGCTGCCCGACAACTTGCCGAACTCGGTTTCCTGCACGCCGTCGTGTTCCGGCCGCGGTTGGTTGCGTAAAACCGCGCGCGCATCGCGCACGAGATGCCAAAGGTCAAAGCCCCTAATCGCGCCGTCGTCGAATCCAAACGAAACCGTGCCCGCGAGCGTCGGTCGCATCTCGCCGATCGTGTGCCCCGCCGCAGTGAGTTCCGCGCTGAGGTCGGCGACGCCCGTGATGCGTGCGTTACCAAACAAGTCTTCGAACAACGGGCCGGCTTGCACGCCGCGCAGCCGCTCATTCATCGCGATGCGCGGCGTCTCGCCGCGCGCGTCGACCGTGACATCGCCGGTATAGGTGCCGCCGTAAAGGCTCGCGGTGGCCGGATTCACACGCAGCAGGCCATCCTGCGCCTTGATGGTTGCCTGGATTTCCCGCGACGCGAGCCCTGCAACGCGCAGGTCACCAATCGTGATGACGCCATCGAGGTCGAGTCCACGAATCAGATCGGCGGGCACTCGAACCGCATCCAGCGCGCCCGCATCGACATCCTCGGCGTCAGGCGTCTCCGGCGGCAGGTAGCGGTCCAGGTCTAGCGAGTCGAGCGCAAGCTCGAAGCGCAGCGCCTGCCGTTCGAAATCTGCAACGGCAACGCGTCCGGTCAGGCGGCTCGCATCGAGGCGCGCGACCAGCGATGTCACTTCGATGCTGCTGGTCGTCGCCTGGACGTCGCCCGCAAGTTCGACGTGTCCGAGCGCGCTCGGGTCCGCGGTCTCGGGGATGAGGTCGTCACGGCCGAGCGTGCCGAGTACCGAACGCGGCGAGAACTGCGCGACTTCGAGGCGTCCCTCGAAAGTTGGCGCGTCGATGATTTGCGTGGCGCTGCCGTCGACGGTCGCGTTGAGACCGAAACCCTCGAATGTCAATGCTGTCAGCGTCGCCGTCTGTGCAGCGAGGTCCGCAACCGCGGCGCCGCGCACCATCGCGTTGAAATCGCGGTCGGGCAGTTGGCCGCCGCGCGCGACAATGTCGAGCGCGAGCTCATCGGCGCGCCATGCCTCAGTCTCCAGGTTGCCGGATGCGTTGCCTGAAAAATCCACGCGCAGTCGCGCGACCGGCAGCACACCACCCTCAAGGTCCGCGAGCGCGCGCTCGATGCCAATCGCTACGTCGCCGCTTTCCTTGTCGTAATCCACGCGCCCTGAGAATTCGATGGCGCCACGCAACTGCGGTACGCCGCTGCTGATGTCAGCGTCGAGCGTGACCTCCACGGGCGCGTCGACCCGAATTTCGCCCGTCTCGAGGTTCAGGTTTTCGACGGTGTAACTCGCACCGGCCTGCGCGTCGCGGAACGCGATGCGCGCATTCGTCAGCGAGAGTCCGGCAATCTCAATTTTATCGAGGTCGAAATCACCCGCTTCGGTCTCGACTTCGACGTCGGCTTCCGGCGCGCCGTCGCGATCCGAGAGGTCAGTCCAGTTGTCGTGGCCGTCGGCGTCGCGCTCAAGTTGCAACTGCAATCCATCGAGTGCGATGCGATCGAGTTGGATCTCTCGACGAAGGAGTAGCGGCATTAACTTCACGCGCACGTTCGCCGACGAGAACGATGCGAACGCGGCATCGCTCGGGAAGCCCTCCGGCTGTGCAAGCGACATCGCGCCGGTGCGCACGCCGAGCCACGGAAAAATCGTGAGGTCGAGGTCGCCGTCGATCGTGAGGTCGCGACCCGTCGCGTCGTGGACCTCGGCGGCAATGCGATCCTTGTGGTCGTTCAAATCGAACAGCAGCGGTACCGCAATCGCAAGCGCGATTACCACGAGAACGAGTACGGCAACGACGGAAATGACTATTTTCAATGCCCTACGCATGCCTGCAATCATAAGCCCGCGCCCTCATAATGGCCATATGATCGATTTCGAACTGATAGGCCCCCCTTGGGTGCAGGCCGTTGCAGGCACGATGCTGTTGCTACTCGTCGCAACGCTGGCGAACTGGATTACGCGCAGCGTGCTGATTCGCGGTCTGCAGAAGGTCACAAAGCTCTTCGCGCAAGAGACGGCCGAGCTGCTGATACGACACCATGTCGCGGACCGCCTCGCGAACGCCGTTCCGGCGCTCGTCGTGCTGTTCGGCATCGCACTGGTCCCATACCTGTCCGAAACCCTGATTGTCGTCATTCAGCGACTGGCGCAGGTCATGATCGTCGTCGCGGCGGTTCGCGCGGCGAGCGCGGCACTCGACGTCGCGAACGCGTTCTACGAGAAACGTCCGCACGCAGACACCAAACCGATCAAAGGCTACCTGCAGCTCGTCAAGATCGTGTTGTACCTCGTCGTCGGCCTGGTAGTCGTTGGCATTTTTCTCGACCGCGACCTCTTCACGCTGCTCGCCGGCCTCGGCGCGATGGCCGC
>CAYXYM010000029.1:0-4672 GCA_964469285.1 uncultured Gammaproteobacteria bacterium
GCATGGGGATCGGGCTCGACGAGATGGCGGTGTGGGACTTCACGAAGCCGCTCGGCGGGTTGACGCCCGAGCAGGTGCGTGCGGCGAAAGTCCTGCTCTGGAACGGCTTCTGCTCGGTCCACCAAATGTTCCAGGCGGCCGACATCGACCGCTTCCGCGAGAAATACCCTGAATCTCGCGTCATAAGTCACCCGGAATGTTCATACGAAGTCTGCACGAAATCGGATTTCGTCGGCTCCACAGAATTCATCCTGAAAACGGTCAGCGCGTCGCCGCCGGGCTCGCGCTGGCTGGTCGGCACCGAGTTAAACCTCGTGAACCGGATGCATCGCGAGCTGAAGCCGAGGGGCGTTTTCGTGCACTTTATGTCCCCAATCGTGTGCATGTGCTCAACGATGTACCGGATTGACCCACAGCACCTGCTGTGGACACTGGAGAACATGGTTGATGGCCGTATCGTCAACCGGATTCGGGTTCCGGAACCCGAGGCAGGGCAGGCCAGATTGGCATTGGAGCGGATGTTGGCTTTGCAGTAGAATCCCCATCGGGGAAGCCCAGGAGGGGCGAGACTCATGACACGGATATACACACGACTAATCTTACTCGTATCCGCCGCAGGCATTGCCTTGCCGGCCTACGCCGCCGATTTGCAATTGTCGGTCGAGCCCGTACGCGTGGAGTTCCCAGAGGATGAATTCGTTGGCGCGCGTGACGACCGACAGGGTTGGCAGGTCTCAGGCACCTGGACGTTTAGCCGCACACTCGACGTTCGGATGTCGTGGCACGATGCGCAGACGCCGCCGCAAGCGGTGGTGACCTCGCCCTTTTGGGCGGACTATGCAACGCGCGGTTACTCGCTCGCAATCAATCAGCAGGACCTCGGTCCATTTGAAGTGTTCGGTCGCTTCGACGTGATGGAGATCGACGTCCAGACCGTCAATATAAACTTGCCGCTCGTTGAATCGCGCCGTATCACCATCGCGGGCGCGGGCGCGCGCTGGCGTCCGACCAGCGACACGTGGGGCTTCGAAGCGGGCGCGAACCGCGCGACGGGCCGACCGACCTTCGTCGGCGTTGGCGTATTCATTTCGTTTTAACGGCGAGGTAGGCGGCGGCCTCGTCGACCACCGACCGCGGAAGCCCAGCGAGCCGCGCGACCTGCAGCCCGAAACTCTCGTTTGCCGGGCCGTCCTGCACCGCGTGCAGGAATACCAGTGAATCCCCATGCTCGACCGCATCCAGGTGCACGTTCGCGCACGCGTCATGCGTATCCGCAAGTTCCGTCAGTTCAAAATAGTGCGTAGCGAATAGCGTGAACGCGCGCACCTCGCGCGCGAGGTACCCGGCGCACGCCCACGCGAGCGACAGGCCGTCGTAAGTTGAAGTACCGCGGCCGACCTCATCCATCAGTACCAAGCTCTCCGGCGTCGCGTTGTGCAGGATGTTTGCCGTTTCGGTCATCTCCACCATAAACGTAGAGCGACCGCCGGCGAGGTCGTCACCGGCACCGATGCGTGTGAACACGCGGTCGATTGGGCCGATGCGCGCTGCATCGGCCGGCACGAAGCTGCCGATGTGTGCGAGAACGACGATGAGCGCAATCTGGCGCATGTACGTCGATTTGCCGCCCATGTTGGGCCCCGTGATCACGAGCATGCGGCGTTTGTCGTCGAGCGCGAGCCCGTTGGCCACGAACGGCTCGTCGAGTACGCGCTCGACGACCGGGTGGCGGCCGGCGGTGATGTCAATGCAGGGCGCCTGAACGAGCTCCGGCCGCCTGTAGTTCAAGGTCACCGCGCGTTCGGCCAGCGTGACCAGTACGTCGAGCTGCGCGAGCGCGTTCGCGGTGGTCTGCAGCGCGGGTAGGGCCGCCTGCAACTCCACGATCAGCGCGAGGTACAGGTCTCTTTCGCGCGCCGCAGCGCGGTCGCGCGCGCCGAGTACGCGGTCTTCGTGCGACTTGAGCTCCGGCGTCACGTAGCGCTCGGCGGATTTCAGCGTCTGTCGGCGCTGGTAGTCGGCTGGAACGCGATCCGCTTGGCTGCGGCTGACTTCGATGTAATAGCCATGCACGCGGTTGTAGCCGAGTTTCAAAGTTGCGATGCCGCTGCGTTCGCGCTCGCGCTGTTCGAGTTCTGCAAGGAACCGGTCGCCATGCGTTGCGATGTCACGCAACTCGTCGAGCTCCGGATCGAAGCCCGGCGCGATGACGTCGCCGTCGCGTAGCTGCGCCGCAGGCGTTTCCGCAACCGCGCGCGCGAGCAGCGCGTGGGTCTCGGGGTGCTCGCCGATTTCACGTGCGAGCGTCCCGAGCAATGACGCATCGAGCCCCGATAGCGCAGCCTGCAGCGCAGGCAGCCTGCCGAGCGCGTCGCGTAGCGCGGCGAGGTCGCGCGGACGTGCGGAGCCGAGCGCCACGCGCGCAAGAATCCGCTCGGCGTCGCCGATACCGGACAACCGCTCGTGCAAAGCCGGGTACGCGACGCGTTCCGCGATGCTTGCAACTGCGTCGAGGCGCGCATTCAGGACGCCGCGGTCGCGCAGCGGACGTCCGAGCCAGCGGCGCAGCAGTCGGCTACCCATTGTCGTTGCGCATTGGTCGAGGACGCCGCACAGCGTCCATTCCGGATGGCCCGAAAGCGACGCATCAATTTCAAGGTTACGGCGCGTGACGGGGTCGAGCTGCAGCGTGTCCGACCGCTGTTCCACCGACAGCGCAGTCAGATGCGGTAACGCCGTGCGCTGCGTATCTTTTACGTACTGCAACAGGCTTCCGGCCGCCGCAGTCGCGGCGGGCAGTCCGCCGAGCCCGAATCCGTCGAGCGTGTGCGTACCGAATTGCGCCGTGAGTGCGCGCGTTGCGCTGACCGCATCGAAATGCCACGGCGGACGCCGACGCAGCCCGCGCATTCGGTCGAGCGCGGCCGGCAATACGAGATCCTCGCCGGCGAGCAGCTCGGCCGGTGCGAGGCGGTCGAGCTCCGCCGCCAACGCGTCGGCATCCTCGCATTCGAGTGCGCAGAAGCGACCGCCGGCAAGGTCGAGCCACGCGAGACCCCAGCCGGTCGGCGCGCGACTGACGGCGGCGAGCAGCGTGTCACGGCGTGCGTCGAGGAGCGCATCGTCGGTTAGTGTCCCGGGCGTCACGATGCGCGTCACTCGTCGCTCGACAGGACCCTTGCTGGTCGCTGGGTCACCGACTTGTTCGCAGACTGCGACCGATTCGCCGGCGCGCACGAGTCGGGCGAGATAACCCTCGGCTGCGTGGTGGGGGACGCCGGCCATCGGGATTGGCGCGCCCGCAGATTGCCCGCGCGTCGTCAGGGTGATGTCGAGCAGCGCTGCTGCCTTGCGGGCATCGTCGTAGAACAACTCATAGAAATCGCCCATCCGGTAGAAGACCAGGAGATCAGGATGGTCACGTTTGATCGCCAGGTACTGGCGCATCATCGGGGTATGATTCGTCGACACGGGCAGTACACTAGAACATCGATGAACGACGAGCAATTGAAAGACCTCGCGATGGCAGTCGGCGAGCGCCTGCAGCGTGAGGGTGAGAAGCTTGCCCTCGCAGAATCCTGCACCGGTGGCTGGGTCGCGAAAGCGTGTACGGACGTCGCCGGCAGTGCTGCGTGGTTCGCAGGCGGTTGGGTCAGTTACAGCAATGAAGCGAAGCTGGCGATGCTCGGCGTCGATCCGCTGACGCTGCGCGACAACGGTGCCGTCAGCGAGCCGGTGGTCCGGGAAATGGCCCGAGGTGCACAGCAGCGCGCGCGGGTCGCCTACGCGTGCGCGGTGTCCGGCATCGCCGGGCCGACCGGCGGCACGGAGGAGAAACCCGTCGGGTTGGTATGGATCGCGTGGACGCACGGCGATATCGTCGTGACGGAGCGGTTCCAGTTCGGCGGTGAGCGCGAGCAGGTCCGACGCCGCACCGTCGCTGCGGCACTCGAGGGGCTGGCTCGCGTCTGATGCGGTGCTTCGTCGCGCTCTGGCCGTCCGCCGAGGTACGCGACGCGCTGACGCGCGCCGTACGCATTCCGGCGGGTTGCCGCGCAGTCCTGCCTGAGAACTACCACCTGACGCTTTGTTTTCTCGGCGAGGTGTCTGATGCGCGGGTGCCGGCGCTGGCCGCGTTGGTCGCCGCAATTCCAGTCGCGCGGTTCTCATTCGAACTGGCCGCGGCCGGACGTTTCGCGCGCGCCGCGGTCGCTTGGGTGGGACCGGCCGCGGATTCCACGGATTTGCGGTCTCTCCAGGGAAACGTCGCGAGCCGTCTGTCGGACTCGGGATTCGAATTCGACGCAGGGGGTTTCAGGCCACATGTGACAGTCGCACGGCGTTGTCGCGGACCCGCGCTGGCGTGGCACGGGCCACCGCTTCCGTGGTCTGTGGACGGTATCGCGCTGTGTCGCTCGGACGGGACCGATGGAGGGGTCCGGTACGCCGTCGTCGCTAGGACCGACCCCGCGTCCGTGCGATAATCAGTGTTCATTCGCGTGTGGGGCAGGAGCAAGACTATGGATGACAACAAACGCAAGGCGCTGGGCGCCGCGTTGACCCAAATCGAGAAGCAATTCGGTAAGGGTTCGGTGATGCGCATGGGCGACGGCGGGGTCGTTCGCGACGTCGAGGTGATTTCGACGGGTTCGCTCGCGCTCGATATCGCGCT
>CAYXYM010000030.1:0-10616 GCA_964469285.1 uncultured Gammaproteobacteria bacterium
CGCAAGCCGGGATATAGTATGCGCATGGCAATTGAACATCTGCAGTCGGTACCGCACCTCAACACCGCCCTCGACGGCCCGCTCCGGCAACTCGAGTCCACCCTGCTGGATAACCAGCCGCGAATCGAGGGATGGTTCCGACAAGTGTGGCGCGACACGCCGGCGCCGTTCTATGCGTCGGTCGACCTGCGCAACGCTGGCTACAAGCTCGCGCCGGTGGATACGAACCTGTTCCCGGCTGGGTTCAATAATCTCGGGCCCGAGACGGAGCCGCTGTGCATTCAGGCGCTGCAGGCGGTACTTGAGCGCACGTGCCCGACCGCAAACGGCGTGCTCGTAATCCCTGAAGCGCACACGCGCAACCTGTTTTACCTCGACAGCGTTGCGCGGCTGACGGAACTGCTACGCAAGGCGGGCTACGAGGTGCGCATCGGCTCGCTGGACGGCGATCGCACGGTCGTGTCGCACTCGGGCACCGAACTCACGCTGGAGGCGGTGCGCCGCGATGGCGACCGGCTCATGGTCGGGGATTTCCGGCCGTGCGCAATCGTGCTGAACAACGATCTGTCCGGTGGCCGCCCCGCGGTACTCGAGGGGCTGCGCCAACCCGTCGTTCCGCCCCTCGGCGTCGGCTGGTCGAATCGCCTGAAGTCGGAGCACTTCACGCAGTACAGCGACGTCGCGCACGAGTTCGCCGACCTGCTCGACATCGACCCCTGGCTCGTCGATCCGCTACACCGCAATTGTGGAAAGATTAATTTCATGAAACGCGAAGGCGAGGATTGCCTCGCGGGCAACGTCGATGCGCTGCTGGCGGAAATTCGCGCAAAATACGCGGAGTACGGCATCGACCACGAACCGTTCGTCGTCGTGAAAGCCGATGCAGGTACCTACGGCATGGCCGTGATGATGGTACGGAGTGCCGACGAGGTGCGACAGCTCAACCGGAAGCAGCGGACGAAAATGGCGGCGAGCAAGGAGGGCCGCGAAGTCTCGGGCGCAATCATCCAGGAAGGCGTTTACACGCTTGAGACCTGGGGCAAACAGCAGGCGGCCGCTGAGCCTGTCGTCTACATGATCGACCACTTCGTGGTGGGCGGCTTCTATCGTGTCCATACGGGCCGGGGTGCTGCGGACAACCTGAACGCGCCGGGCATGCAATTTGAACCGCTCGCGTTCGCAGAACCGTGCAACACCCCCGACCACTCGCGCACGCCCGATGCCTACGCGAACCGCTTTTACGGCTACGGCGTCGTTGCGCGCCTTGCGCTTGCAGCGGCGGCGCGCGAAATTGCGAAGTTCGGCGGCCGCTGACATGCGGGGCCTCACCGTCGCCGTCGTGATGGACCCTATCGCGACGATCAAACCGTGGAAAGACACCACGCTCGCGATGATGCTCGAGGCGCAACGCCGCGGCGCGCGCCTCCTCTACCTCGAACTTGCCGACTTGTACCTTGTGGACGGCGTCTGCCGCGCGCGGGCGCGCGAGGTTACAGTCGCCGATTCACGCGACGCTTGGTATTCGTTCGGCGCCGAATCCGACGGCGCGCTGAACGACCTCGCCGACATCGTGCTGATGCGCAAGGATCCGCCCTTCGACACGGAGTACGTGTACGCGACCTACCTGCTAGAGCGCGCGGCGCTCGCCGGCGCCCAGGTCGTCAATGCGCCCGCTGCGCTGCGCGACGTGAACGAAAAAGCATTCATCAGCTGGTTTCCGCAATGCTGTGCGCCGACGCTGATCACACGCGAAATCGCACGGTTACGCGCGTTCGTCATTGAGCACGGCGACTCCGTCATGAAGCCGCTCTCCGGCATGGGCGGTGCGTCGGTGTTTCGCGTCACGCCCGGTGACCCGAATACGAGCGTCATTGCGGAAACACTCACCGACAACGGCAACCGGTTCGTCATGGCGCAGCGTTACATCCCCGAAATCTCCGCGGGTGACAAGCGCATCCTGCTGATCGATGGTGAGCCGGTGCCTTACGCGCTCGCACGGATTCCGGCTGCCGGCGAAGCGCGCGGCAATCTCGCGGCGGGTGGACGCGGCGTCGGCGTCCCGCTCTCTGACCGCGATCGCTGGATTTGCGCCCAGGTCGGCGCCACGCTGCGTGACAAGGGCCTGGTGTTCGTCGGACTCGACGTCATCGGCGACTACCTCACCGAAATCAACGTGACGAGTCCGACCTGCGTGCGTGAACTCGACGAGGCGTTTGGTCTGAACATCGCCGGCACGCTGTTCGACGCGCTCGCCGCACGGCGCGGCTGATGTGGCGACTGGGTGTTCTCACCGCCGCGCTTGCCTGCGCGGTGTCCGCATGCACAAGCCCCGCCCCGCCTGAAACCGACCGGTTCCCCGCGATGGGCACGCTCGTGGAGATCACAATCCGCGAAGCCGACGGCGACCGGCGCATCGCTGCGCTACAGGCCGCACGGGCGACGTTCAAGTCCGCAACGGGAGATTGGCACGGCTGGGGCGACGGCGAACTCGCTCGCGTCAACCGCGCCGAAGCGATGCCCTCGACTGAACTCGCGGCGCTCATCGCGCGCGCCGACGTGATGGCCCGCGCAAGTGGTGGATTGTTCGAGCCCCGGCTTGGCACGCTGGTCGAGCTGTGGGGGTTTCACGACGGCGACCGCGCGCCCGGGCCGCCGCCGGACGATGCGGCGATTTCGGCGGCGCGGGAATCTCGATCGCGACTCGACCTCGGTGCGATCGCAAAAGGCGCAGCCGTCAGCGCAGCGCTCGACGCCCTACGCGACGCAGGCATCACGGACGCATTGGTCGACGCCGGAGGCGACCTCGCCGCGCTCGGAGACGCAGGGGGTCGGCCGTGGCACATCGGCGTGCGCGACCCGCGCGGGCCCGGCGTAATCGCGGGCCTCGAGCTGCATTCCGGCGAGGCCGTGTTCACCTCCGGCGACTACGAGCGCCGCTTCGAGTGGGAGGGTGTCACGTATCATCACCTCCTCGACCCCCGCACGGGGCGGCCCTCACGCACGACCGCGTCGGTGACGGTGGTCCATCCAGACCCCGCCACGGCAGACGCAGCCGCCACGGCGCTGTTCGTCGCGGGCGACGATTGGCCGCGTGTCGCGCGTGCGCTCGGCGTCGACGTCGTGATGCGCGTCACACCGGACGGTCGCATCGAGGCGACTGCCGCCTTCGTAGCGCGGGCGACAATCTCCAATGCCGTTGCGACCCGCTGACTGGGTGATTGTCGCTGCGGCAGCCGCGCTGGTCGGCGCCGTCGCAATGTGGACATGGTCGCCCTCGGCCGCCGCACACGTCGTCGAAATTCGGAGCGCCGGTCGCAACCTGACACTACCGATTTCGGATGACCAGCGCGTGACTGTCGAGGGTTTCATCGGCGTCAGTGAAATCGAACTGGCGGGTGGCCGCGCACGTTTTATCGGCGCGCCGTGCCGTAACCGCGTCTGCATCACTACCGGCTGGCTCGCCACGGGTGGCGATTTCGCGGCGTGCGCCCCCAATGGCGTGAGCATCCTGTTGCGCGGCAGCGAGCGTTATGACGCGATCAATTACTGAGCGGCAGCTCGCACTCTACGCGGCGCTCGCGATCAGCGTGCACCTGCTCGAAGCAGGCCTGCCCGCACCGCTGCCGGGCGTCAAGCCGGGACTCGCGAACGTCGTAACGCTGGTCGTACTGCTGCGGCACGGCGTCGGCGCAGCCGCCTGGGTTAGCGTGCTGCGTGTCGTCGGCGCGAGCTTGCTCCTCGGAACGTTCCTCGGCCCGACCTTCATCCTGAGCGCCGCGGGTGCCGCGGGTGCCCTGCTGGTGCTCGCTGCGACGCACGTGCTCGGCCGCAAAGCGCTTGGGCCGGTCGGATACGCCGTCCCCGCCGCGCTCGCACACATGCTCGTGCAACTTGCGGTCGCATACGCCCTGTTCATCCCGCACCCCGGGTTATGGCAGCTCGCGCCGGTATTGCTCGCGGTGGCGACGGTCAGCGGCGTCGCGACCGGTATAATCGCGGCAGCCATCGTCGACCGCCTGCCTGTGAGGGCCGATGCACGCTGAAGCACTAACGAACCGCGTTACCGCGCGCGACCGACTGGTCACCACCGTCTGCTTCGCGGTCTTGCTGCATGGCCTCGTCATCCTCGGCGTTCGATTCACCGCCGGTGAATTCCTCGGCACGCCGGGCGAACACACGCTGGAAATCACGCTCGTGAATGCGCCGTCCGACGAAGCGCCGGAGAAGGCCGACTATCTCGCGGATGCGGCGCAGCGCGGCGGCGGCAACATCGACACGCCGATGCGCGCGCGGAGCCCGGATGCGAATGTCGGTGACCCCGCCGCGAGCGCAGCAGACCGGCGCGGCCCGTCGCGCCGGCCCGGTGAGTTTGCGGATGCGGCCGACGATGACCGACCGCGGGCCGCGGCGCTCGCCGACCCCGTCGTGACCAGCACGCGTGCCGGACATACGCGCGTGGCCGTCGCCCTGCGCGCCGGCGCGGGGAGTGCGGCGCCGAGCGCCCAGGGCGCCCCGATCCAGTTGCCGAGCATTCCCGCCGACATTTCGTCCCACACCGCGCTCGCGTACAGCAGCGCTCCGCGCGAAGCATTCATCAACGTAAACACTCAGGAAGCGCTGTATGCGGCGTACATCCACAGTTGGCGAGAGCGCGTAGAGCGTGTCGGCAACCTGAATTACCCCGATGAGGCACGGCGACGCGGACTCAGCGGTTCGCTTGAACTCGAGGTTGCGCTCGGGGCTGCCGGGACTGTGCACGATCTGACGGTGCGCCGCGGCTCCGGCAATCGCGTACTCGACGATGCCGCTCGCAAAATCGTTTACATGGCTGTTCCATTTCCACCGTTCCCAGACGACCTGAAGCGCGAGGTCGATGTGCTGCGCTTTGCCTTTATCTGGGAGTTCGGCGACGGCGTCGCGACGTCGTCTGTGCGCGCGCTGGAGCCGCGCAGGTGACGGACGGAAGCCTCGCCGGCCACGTGCTCATCGCCATGCCCGCCCTCGCCGACCCTAACTTCTCGCGCACCGTCACGTATCTGTGCGAACACAACGAATACGGCGCGCTCGGCGTGACGGTGAATCGACCCCTCGACATGCAGCTGTCCGAGGTCCTAGAGCAGTACGGGCTGGCGACCGATGACGCACTCATCGCGGGGTTGCCCGTCTACCACGGCGGCCCAGTGCAGGAAGATCGCGGTTTCGTGTTGCACGACGCGGGTGACGAGTACGACGCGACGTTGCGCGTTGACGACCGCGTGTCGGTCACCGCGTCGCGCGACATCATCGAGGCGATTGCCGGCGGCTCGGGTCCGCCGCGCGTACTGGTGGCGCTCGGCTATGCGGGTTGGGGCCCCGGGCAACTTGAGCACGAGCTCGCAGAAAACACCTGGTTGCACGCGCCCTGTGAACCGGACCTGTTGTTCGCGACGCCGGTAGCGCATCGTTGGCACGCGGCCGCCGAGTCGCTCGGCGTCGACATCCGATTGCTCGGCGGCGGTATGGGGCACGCATGAACCGGACCTATGTGGGCTTCGACTTCGGGCTGAAACGAATCGGCGTCGCGGTGGGGAGCACCGGCACGGGCGCGGCGAGCCCGGTCACGACGGCCGCAAACCATGCGGAGCCCGACTGGGTGGCCATCGACCGCGTCATCGCCGACTGGACGCCCGCCGCGCTGGTGTTGGGCGTCCCGTATAATGCCGACGGCTCAGCGCACGCCGTGACGACTGCGGCGCAACGCTTCGGCGACCAGCTCGCGCAGCGTTACCGCCTGCCGGTCCACACAACCGACGAGCGGTACTCCTCCGCGGCCGCGCACGACGCACTCGTGGAGCGGCGCGGGCGCGGCGACCACCGCCGGGTCCGACGAGCCGACATCGACGCTGCTGCGGCCGCGGTCATCCTGACCGGGTGGCTCGCGACCGCGCACAACGACAAGGGGGATGCGCGTGACGATTGACGCCGGTTCGCGACACTTACTCGGCCTCGCCGACCTCGACGACGCATCGTTCTACCATCTGCTTGACCGTGCCGACGCGTTCGTCGATACGCCCCCACCACCGTCGCTTACGGGTCATACGATCGCCAATCTGTTCTTCGAGTCCAGTACGCGCACACACGCGTCGTTTGAACTTGCCGCGGCGCGCCTGGGTGCGTATGCACTCACTCTGGACATCGCCCGGTCATCGACCCACAAGGGCGAAAGCCTCGTGGATACCGTGCGGTCGCTCCAGGCCATGGGCGTCGATACTTTCGTCATTCGCCACCACGGCGACGGCATCCTGCGAACCGCACTTGCCGAGCTCGGCGACCGAGCACCGTCGCTTGTAAACGCGGGTGAGGGCCGCTCCGAGCATCCGACGCAGGGCCTGATTGACGCGCTTACACTTCGGCGGCGATTCGGGGCGTGCGAGGGTTTGCGCGTGGCAATCGTCGGCGACATTGCGCACTCGCGCGTCGCGCGCTCCGCGGCCATCGCGCTGTCACGGCTCGGTGCGGACGTCAGCGTCGCAGGACCCGCCTCTTTGTTGCCGGACGCACCCCTGAAGGGCGCGCGTATGGCCACCACGTTCGACGATGCGCTCGCCGGCGCGCAAGTCGTGATGATGCTGCGTGTCCAGCGCGAGCGGATGGCGGCGGGCGGCGCGCCAGACGATGCCGCCTATCACGCGGAATGGGGCCTGACGCGCGAGCGCCTCGCGCACGCGGACAAGGACGCCGTGGTGATGCATCCGGGTCCCTTCAATCGCGGGGTCGAGATCGCGTCGGAGGTCGCCGACGGCCCGAACTCGCTGATTCTTGAGCAGGTTGCACTCGGTGTACCGGTGCGCATGGCCGTGCTTGAGTGGGTCGCCGGCCGGTGAAACTCCATCGCGGAACCATTGTCGTCACCGACGCGAAAGTGCTCGCGCACATCGGGCACTCGGGCGACCAGTGGACGCTACGCGTGCACGCGCCAGAAATCGCACGGCGCGCGCGCGCCGGCAGCTTCGCGCACCTGACTTGCGATCCCGCGTTGCCCATGCGTCGCCCGCTGTCCATCATGCGAACGTCGCCTAAGGACGGCTGGGTCGAGTTTTTGTACAAGGTGCTCGGCGACGGGACGCGCCTGCTCGCACAACGCAAGGCCGGGGACGTCCTCAGCGTCATGGGGCCGATCGGCCTGCCGTTTCGACTCGACCCAATCAGGCCACGGCCGCTATTGCTTGGCGGCGGCGTCGGAATTCCACCGATGGTGTTCGCCGCAGACGCGATGCGCGCGCGCATCAAGCCGCTCGTTGTGATGGGTTCGGAGGTCCCGTTTCCGTTCAAGGTCCAGCCATCATCAATCATGGTGCCCGGGTTGCCCGCGGACGTCATTGGCTGCATGCCGCTGCTCGAGGGCTGGGGCGTTCCGTCGCGGCTCGCGAGCCTGCGGGGCTATCCCGGCTGCTTCGAGGGTTACATCACGGATGCCGCGCGCGCGTGGCTAAACGCGCTTGATGATGCCGCGCGCGCAGAGGTGGAAATCCTTGCCTGTGGGCCGACGCCGATGCTGCGCGCGGTCGCCGCACTCGCGCGCGAGTTCGACCTGCCGTGCCAACTGTCGCTTGAGGAGTACATGGCGTGCGCGGTCGGTGGCTGCGCGGGTTGCGTCGTGGAGGTTCGGACCGAGTCCGGCCCGGCGATGAAGCGCGTCTGCGTCGATGGGCCCGTGTTCGATTCCCGCGCCGTGGTCATGTTCGACGCCTGAATGGCGATTCTTTGGTGGCGGCCTGCTACGACGGCCGGACCGAACGCGCCGCTGCCGCTTCCCTCGACTGCGCGGCTAATTGACTGCCGCCTTGGATGACCGGCGCTACCGCGCCTACTTTGTGCGGCGCCTGCGTTTGGATGGCTTACCCACCCCCGTCTCGGTCGCTCCCGGCGCGTTGTCCGTCCGCTCCGCTGGCCGGCGACCGTCGTGTCGCCAAGGTTCGCTGTGTCAGGTGGGAGCGGCGCTCTCGGCGCCGCGATGGTCGGGCCACCGGCATCAGCCCGTCGCCGCGGCGTGGACATCGCTCGCGGCGAGATTGGTCAAAAGCAGGCGGTTACCAACCTCGCAAGGTTGCCATGGCCTTTTGACCACACGAGCCAAGAGCGCCATGTTCTAAGCCGCGGCGATTAGGCCACGGTAACCAGTCCGGCCGAGTAGCAGGCCGCCACCGAAAGTCCCGCCATCGCTCAACCGAAGTTGATCTTCGCCTCGAGGTTCGCGCGCGAGTCGGCGTTCTTGAGCGCTTCTTCCATGTCGATGCGGCCGTCCTTGTAGAGCTGATGCAACGCCATGTCGAAGGTTTGCACACCCTTCTCCGGGCTCGACTCCATCGACTCGCGGATCTCGTCGATGCGGCCCTGCAGGATGAGCTCTGCGGTGTGCGGCGTGTTCAGCATCACTTCCACGGCCGCGCACCGTTTCCCGTCGGTTGTGGGCACAAGCCGCTGCGAGATGATGGCGCGCAGGTTCAGCGACAGGTCCATGAAGAGCTGCTTGTGCATCTCCTCGGGGAACATGTTCACAATGCGGTCCATCGTCTGGTGCGCGTTGTTCGCGTGCAGCGTCGAGATCGCGAGGTGACCGGTACCGGCCAACTCGAGCGCTGCCTCCATCGTCTCGCGGTCACGGATTTCGCCGATCAGGATGACGTCGGGCGCCTCGCGCAGCGAACTCTTCAATGCGCGTGCGTAAGTCTTCGTGTCTTGACCGACCTCGCGTTGGTTGATGATCGACTGCTTGTTCGGGTGCACGAACTCGATCGGGTCCTCGATCGTGAGAATGTGCCCGGCAAGGGTCTCATTGCGGTGGTTGATCATCGCCGCAAGGGTCGTGGACTTTCCCGAGCCGGTTGCGCCGACCATCAGGAGCAGCCCGCGCCGCGCCAGAATCAACTCCTGCAGGATTTCGGGGACCACGAGGTCGTGGATGTTCGGGACTTCCGCCGTGATGTAACGCAAGACCATCCCGATTTTGCCGCGCTGGTGGAACGCGTTCACGCGAAAGCGGCCCAAGCCCTCTTCAGCGATTGCAAAATCGAGCTCAAGTTCTTTTTCGAACACGGCGCGCTGCTCGTCGTCCATGATGCCCAGCGTCGCGGCGCGCGTCAGCTCCGGCGTCATCACGGTTTTGCCGACCGGGAGCAACTTGCCCTCAATCTTGATGCGAATCGGGGAATCGGTGGTGATGAACAGGTCGGACGCACTCTTCTCGACCATCAGCTTCAGAAACGGCTGGATGTTCAAAGCTTCTGCCCCTCGTCTTCCTCAACCATCTGAAGCGTAGCGCCTCCCTCGCCAGTCGGCTTGTCGTCGCGCTTGCTCTCCAGCTTGATCTTCAGGCGGAGCTCATTCTGAGAATCCGCTTGCCGCAGCGCGTCCTCGTACGCGATGTCACCCTTCTCATAAAGGTCGAAAAGCGCCTGGTCGAATGTCTGCATGCCGAGCTCGCGCGACTTCGCCATGATGCCCTTGATTTCGTGCATCTCTCCTTTGTAAATCATGTCCGAGATCAACGGCGAGTTCAGCAGGATTTCAATGGCGGCCGCACGACCCTTACCGCCCTTCTTCATGATCAGACGCTGCGAAATCAGCCCCTTGATGTTCAACGAAAGATCGAGCAGCAACTGCGTGCGTCGCTCTTCCGGGAACATGTTGATGATGCGATCCAGCGCCTGGTTCGAGCTGTTCGCGTGCAGCGTCGACAAGCAAAGGTGGCCGGTCTCGGCAAACGCAATCGCGTGTTCCATCGTCTCGCGGTCGCGGATCTCCCCGATCAGAATGACGTCTGGGGCCTGCCGCAACGTATTCTTGAGCGCGGCCTCCCAGCTCTCGGTGTCCACGCCGACTTCGCGCTGCGTGATCACGCACCCAAGGTGCGGGTGAACGTATTCGACCGGGTCCTCGATGGTGATGATGTGGCCTTTCGAATTCTTGTTGCGATGGCCGATCATCGCGGCGAGCGTGGTCGATTTGCCCGAGCCGGTGCCGCCGACGAGGATGACCAGCCCGCGCTTCGTCATCACCACGTCTTTCAGCACGGGCGGAAGTCCCATCTTGTCGAAGTCGGGGATGTCGGTGGTAATCGTGCGGAGTACTGCGCCGACGCGCCCTTGCTGCACGAACGCGTTCACACGGAAACGCCCGATGCCGGGCGGCATGATCGCGAAGTTGCACTCCTTCGTCGCCTCGAACTCTTTGGATTGGCGATCGTTCATGATCGCGCGCACGAGGACGGAACTCTGCTCGGGGGTCAACGGCTTGTCGGTCACCGGCGTCATCTCGCCGCTAATTTTCATCGCTGGCGGGAATGCAGCAGTGATGAACAGGTCGGAGCCACCGCGGCCAACCATGGTCCGCAGCAATTCCTGCATCAACTTGATGCCCTGGTCCCGTTCCATGCCGCCCCCTCGCTTACTGGAAGTTGTCTTTGTTCGCGGCTTTCAGCCGCGCTTCCTGCTTGGTCACCACGCCCTTTTTGACCAGGTCCTGCAGATTCTGGTCCAGGGTCTGCATCCCACTCGCCTGACCCGTCTGGATCGCGGAATACATCTGCGCGATTTTCGCTTCGCGAATCAGGTTCCTGATCGCAGGCGTACCAATCA
>CAYXYM010000031.1:0-5568 GCA_964469285.1 uncultured Gammaproteobacteria bacterium
GCTGGTCGCGCGCGCCCGCGATGACAATCGTCGGAATCGCGAGCGACGCGAGTTCCGCCCGCAGGTCGGTGTGCTGCAGGATTTCGAGCCCCGCGGCGAGACCACGTGGATCCGGATCGCCGTGCTCGAACAGCACGGGACGGATGGCGCGCACCTGTTCGCGCGCGTGGTCATCGCCGAGTGACTGCAGCGTCAAAAAATTCTGGACCGTTTTCCGGAAGTTCACGACGAGCTCGCGGCCGAACCGATCCACGACTTCAGCAGGCTGCGCGTGCGGCCAGCCGTCGGTCGCGGTAAAGCGCGGTGTCGCCGAGACGAGGACCAATTTCGAGACGCGCTCAAGGGCATCGAGTGCAGTGCGCATCGCGACCAGGCCGCCAAGCGACCAGCCAAGCCACGCTGCGCGGTCAGGCACCGCGCGCTGCACGGCGGCGACCCATGCGTGCAATCCCGGTCCGCAATCGAACGCGCTGCGGCCGTGGCCCGGCAAGTCGACCACGTGAACGCGGAATGACTGCGCAAGCAGCGGCACAATCGCGCCGAATAAACCGCCGTGCAAACCCCAGCCGTGCACGAGCACGAGGTCGTCGCCGCTGCCCGTCGATGCGACGAACACGCTCACCGGAAAACCCCAGCCAGTGCGTCGAGCAGTGCGTCGACTTCGTCATCACAATGCGCGGCGGACAGCGTCACGCGCAGGCGCGCCGTGCCATCCGGCACGGTCGGTGGACGAATCGGCGTCACAAGGAAGCCCGCGTTCTCAAGCGCCCGAGCGCATTCCAACGCGTGCGCCGACTCGCCGACCACGAGCGGCTGAATCGGTGTCGGCGAATCGGTGAGCGGCAGCCCAAGCTGTGCCGCGCCCGCGCGGAAGCGCTCGACCAGCGCGAGTACGCGCTGCCGTCGCCACGGTTCCCCTTCACTGACGCGCAGCGCGGCGAGCGCGGCTGCGGCGACGGCGGGCGGGAGCGCGGTCGTGTAGATGTAGGTCCTTGCGCGCTGGATCAACGTCTCAATGACTTCGGCCGGTCCCGCGACGAACGCACCGAATACGCCGAACGCCTTACCGAGCGTGCCCATGAGCAGCGGCACTTCGCGTGCATCGAGCGCGAAGTGTTCAAGCGAGCCGCGTCCGCTTGCGCCGATAACACCGAGCCCATGTGCATCATCGACGACCAACGTCGCTCCGCGCGTTCGGCACGCGGCCGCGAGCGCCGGCAGCGGCGCAAGGTCTCCGTCCATGCTGAATACGCCGTCTGTGACCAAGAGTTTCAGCGGCGCGTCGTGTTCGAGCGCACGCTCAGCGTCCGCGGCATCCGCGTGCGCGTAGCGCTTCAGCACGACGCCGGGCGAACGGCCCGCGTCGATTAGCGACGCATGATTCAGACGGTCCTCGACGACGAGCGCGCCGCGCCGCGTAAATGCATGACCGATACCGAGGTTCGCCATGTAGCCGGTGGAAAAGAGCAATGCGCGTCCGCGCCCCGTGTACGCGGCGAGCGCATCCTCGAGTTCGTGGTGCAGGCGGTGGTGGCCCGAGACGAGGTGCGCGGCGCCGGCGCCGACGCCGTGTTCCGAAGCCGCAGCAGTAAACGCTGCGACAACCGTCGGGTGGGCGGCGAGTCCGAGATAATCGTTCGAGCAAAATGCGACGAGTGGGCGGCCGTCCACGGTCATCCGGGGGCCATCGGCGGACTCGACCACGCGTCTGCGGCGATACAGACCCGCGGCTTCGCGCTCCGCGAGCGCCGCCGCCAGCGCGGGGATCATTGCGCGACGCGGTGCTTGACGGGCGCCGCGGGCGCGCACGGTTCGGGCGTAATACCGAGCCGTTCGAACAGCGCGCGGTCGGCCTCCGTGTCCGGGTTGCCGGTCGTCAAAAGCTTCTCACCGTAGAAAATTGAATTCGCACCCGCGAAGAAGCAAAGCGCCTGCTGCTCATCACTCATTTCGCTGCGGCCAGCCGACAATCGCACGTGCGCGTACGGCATCGCGATGCGCGCAACCGCGACCAGGCGGATAAAGTCGAGCGGGTCGACTGGCGCCGCGTCGGCGAGCGGCGTGCCCGGCACCGGCACCAGTTGGTTAATCGGAACCGATTGCGGATGCTCAGGCAATGTCGCGAGCGCGTGCAAAAGGCCGATGCGGTCGGCGTCCTGCTCGCCCATGCCAAGGATGCCACCGGAGCACACGTTGATGCCGGCCTCTCGAACCGCGGCAAGCGTCTCAAGCCGGTGGCCATAATTGCGTGTCGTGATCACCTCGCCGTAATACTCGGGCGAGGTATCCAGGTTGTGGTTGTAGTAGTCGAGGCCGGCATCGGCGAGGCGCCCGGCCTGCTCGGGCGACAACATGCCAAGGGTCGCGCAGGTCTCAAGGCCGAGCTCGCGCACGCCGCGCACCATGGCCTCGACGACCTCTAGCTGCTTGTCCTTCGGGCCGCGCCAAGCGGCGCCCATACAGAACCGCGTCGCGCCGCTTTCCTTTGCGATGCGCGCCTTCTCGACGACATCCTCGACCGCCATCAGCGCCTCACGCTCGAGCCCGGTGTCGTAGCGGATGCTTTGTGAGCAATACTTACAGTCCTCGGGACAGGCGCCGGTCTTGATGCTCAGCAAGGTCGAGACCTGGACCTGATTCGGGTCGAACACGGCCCGGTATACCGTGTGGGCGCGATACAGCAAGTCATTGAAAGGCAGGTCAAACAGCGCCTGGAGTTCCGGGCGGGTCCAGTCATGGCGGGATTCGATCATGGACCAAACTATGCGAACCGGCTGACCGGCTGTCAACCGTTTGATGCAGGTAAGGTTTACAAGTGGTGTGAAGCGCCGCGTCCCCTGCGCTTGACCCGTCGAAATGTCCCCGACTTTACTAAGCGCCATGTTTCAACATTACTGCGTTCTTTGCGAGGGTCTCGCCGTCGGCCGGGACCTGTGCGCCGCGTGCCAGTCCGATCTTCCGTGGCTCGGACCGAGCTGCGCGCGGTGCGCGCGCCCGCTCAAGGCATACGCCAGCGCGTCATGGTGCGGTCGCTGCCTCAAGCGCCCGACGGTGCAGGCGGCCACGCGGGTCGCGCTACGCTATGCGTTCCCGGTCGACCAGTTGCTGCAACGACTGAAGTTCGGCGGCTCGCTGCCGCCCGGACGGGTGCTCGGGGAGCTGCTTGCCCTCGACCTATCGCGGCGCAAAGGCGCCGCTCCCACAATTCAAACCCCTGACATCGGCGTCGACTTACTGGTGCCGGTACCACTGCATCCGAAACGGCTGCGCGAGCGCGGCTTCAACCAGGCCGTCGAGATCGCGCGACCGGTCGCGCGCGCGCTCGACCTGCCCCTCCTTTTGCACGCCTGCCGTCGCACACGCGACACGCCGGCGCAAAGCGGTCTTGATGCGCGCGAACGGCGGCGCAACCCCGTCGGCGCCTTCACCGCCGGCGACGGGGTGCGCGGTAAGCGAGTCGCCATCATCGACGACGTCTACACCAGCGGCAGCACCATCGCCGCCGTCACCCATGCGCTGCTGCACGCCGGCGCGACGCGCGTCGAAGCGTGGTGCGTTGCAAGAGGCGGAATCAGGTAGTCAGGTAGTGCAGCGCGATACCGGCGAAGATGGCGGCGCCAAACCAATTGTTGTTCATGAACGCCCGGAAGCACGCCGTCGGCTCACGATTCCGTGTGAGCCACTGCTGATAAGCGAACAAGCCCGCGCCCACCAGTACTGCGAGCGTGAACCAGCCGCCAAGCGCCGCGCGCTGCGCGACCAGCAACAGCCCGAACAGCACCGTCACCTGCAGCACCCCCAGAATGACGCGGTCCATGTCGCCGAACAGGATCGCCGTCGATTTGACGCCGATTTTCAGGTCGTCAGTGCGGTCGACCATCGCGTACTGCGTGTCGTACACCGTCGCCCACAGGACATTCACGATGAACAGCAGCCATGCGACCGGCGGGACCGCGCCGGTCTGCGCCGCGAACGCCATCGGAATCGCCCAGCCGAACGCCATGCCGAGATAGGGCTGCGGCAACCAGGTCCACCGCTTCATGAACGGATAACTCGCTGCAAGCGCCGCGCCGACGAACGACAGCAATATGGTGAGGCGGTTCATCGTCAGCACGAGCAGGAACGCGACCACGGCCAGCGCCGCAGCCACCGCGAGCGCCTCGCGCGGCGCAATCGAGCCCGCGGCGAGCGGGCGGGTGCGCGTACGCGCGACGTGAGAGTCAAAATCGCGGTCTGCGTAATCGTTGATGGCGCAGCCCGCCGCGCGCATCAACACAACGCCGAGCACGAAAACGACCACGACGCCGATTCGCGGGTTACCCTCGCCGGCAATCCACAACGCCCACAGGGTCGGCCACAGCAGCAACAAAATGCCGATCGGGCGGTCGAAACGCGTGAGTCGCGCGTACTCGCGCAGGCGCTCCGTGGTCAGCGCGCGCATGCGGTTAACCCGGGCAAGAAAAATTCGCTGACGAGCAGCGGCGCGCCGTCGAGGCGGAACACGGACCGCCGACCCCAGCGCGGCGGCGCGTCGTCGCAGTGCGTGACCTCGATGGGTCCACGCGACATCGCGGGATGCGCGAATAACGCATCGCCGAGCGGGCGCGTGCCGAGCGCGTCGAGTCCACGACCGGCGCCCGCAAGGGTCGACGACGGCAGGATCGAACGTGCGTGGATACAGGGGACGCCGTCGCAGCACAGCAGCACTTCGCGTACGCGCACCGCCGTGCCCACCGCGAGGCCGAGCGCCGTCGCATCGTCGGCGTCGAGCGCGTCGTCGTGCTCGTCGACCACACGCAATTCGAAATCGCCGTTACAACCGGCCTTCAGTCGCTCGGTGAGCGAGCCCGTTTCCGCGAGCCAGGTCCAAAGCTTCGCCGGTACGCGTGCGCGAACCGCATCATCAAGGGGGGACCAGGTCAACATCACCGTATTGTATATTCTGGACGCATGATTAAACGCGTCTTATCGATCGTCGTCGTCTGCGTTGCACTCGCCGCCTGCAACGACGTTCCGCAGTACGACCCGCTACCACCCGGCACGGTCGTGCTCGCGTTCGGCGACAGCGTGACGCACGGCACGGGTGCGCGCGACGGCGAGGACTTCCCGACGCAACTCGCTCACATCACCGGTTGGGAGGTCATCAACGCGGGCATACCCGGTGACACCGCGAAGCGAGCGGTCAACCGCATCGAGGATGAACTCGCGCGCGTCCGACCCGTCGTGACAATCATCGAACTCGGTGGCAATGACTTCCTGCGCCGTCGGCCGCAGTCGCAGGTGAAAGAAGACCTGCGCACGATCATCGCGGCATCGCGTGCAGCCGGTGCCATCCCGGTTCTGGTGGCGGTACCCGGCGCCTCCGTGTTCGGCGCCGCGACCGGCAGCCTCAGCGATGCACCGATTTACGCGGAACTCGCCGAAGAGGAGCGCGTGCTGTTGATTGAGGACGTGTTCGTAGACGTGCTGTCCGACGACGCATTGCGCGCTGATCGCATCCACCCAAACGCGGCCGGGTACCGCGTGTTCGCAACCGGTGTCGCCGACGCACTCGGCCGCGCGGGCCTG
>CAYXYM010000032.1:0-3682 GCA_964469285.1 uncultured Gammaproteobacteria bacterium
CCGCGCGCGGATCGTCTTCGTCGTCTTCGTTGCCCGCTGGACGTGGCAGCAGCATGCGCGACTTGATCTCCGCGAGCATTGCGGCCATCACGAGATACTCGGCCGCCAGCTCAAGGCGCATCTCCTGCATCAGCTCGATGTAGCCCATGTACTGGCGCGTAATCTCGGCAATCGGGATGTCGAGCACGTCGAGGTTCTGGCGCTTGATCAGGTACAGCAACAAATCGAGCGGCCCCTCGAAGGTTTCGAGGAACACCTCGAGCGCGTCCGGTGGGATGTAAAGGTCGCGCGGCAGCGTGAGCACCGGGTTGCCCTGCACCATCGCGAACGGCATCTCGGATTGCTCGGGTGGCGTCATTGATAGCTCATCCCGACGGCCTGACGAACCTCGGCGAGCGTGTCGCGCGCATCGTCGCGCGCTTCGTCGCAACCCTCGGACACGATGGTGCGGACCATCTGGGGGTCGCCGAGGATCTCCTCGGCGCGCGCGCGAATCGGCGCGACTTCGGCGCGCACCGCGTCAACGACCGGCTGCTTGCACTCGAGACAACCGATGCCGGCGCTGCGGCATCCGGTGAGCACCCAATCTTTCGTCTTCTCGTCCGAGTAGGTCTTGTGCCATTCCCATACGGGGCACTTGGTCGGCTCGCCGGGGTCGGTGCGGCGCACGCGCGCGGGGTCGGTCGGCATGCGCTTGATTTTCTCTTCGATGTCCTTGTCCGGCTCGCGCAACGTAATGGTGTTGTTGTACGACTTCGACATTTTCTGGCCGTCGAGTCCGGGGAATTTCGGCGCCTCCGTCAACAGCACTTGCGGCTCCGGGAACACCATGCGACCGGTGCCTTCCAGGAAACCCAGCAGGCGCTCCTGATCGCCGATGGTCAGGCTCTGCTGACCCTCGACCAATGCGCGGCCCGTCGCGAGCGCGTCGGCATCACCTTGCTCGTTGTAGCGCTTGCGAAGCTGCCGGTACAACCGTGCGGTCTTGCTGCCGAGGCGCTTGATGGCTTCCTCCGCGCGCTCCTCGAAGCCGGGCTCACGCCCATACAGGTGGTTAAAGCGGCGCGCGATTTCGCGCGTCATTTCGACGTGCGACACCTGATCCTCGCCGACGGGCACGAACTGCGGTCGGTACATCAGGATGTCCGCGCTCTGCAGCAACGGGTAGCCGAGGAAGCCGTACGTCGCGAGGTCACGGTCGCGCAGTTTCTCCTGTTGGTCCTTGAACGTGGGCACACGCTCGAGCCAACCGAGCGGCGTCATCATCGACAACAGCAGGTGCAGCTCCGCGTGTTCCGGCACGCGCGACTGCACGAACAGGCGCGCACGGCCCGGATCGATACCGACGGCGAGCCAATCAACGACCATGTCCCAGGTCGCGCGCCCGATATCGCTCGGGTCCGCGTAATGGGTCGTGAGCGCATGCCAATCGGCGACGAAGAAATAACAATCGTACTCGTGCTGCAGGCGCAGCCAGTTCTTCAGCACGCCGTGGTAATGCCCGAGGTGCATCGCACCGGTCGGACGCATGCCCGACACCACGCGCTGGTTACTGCCGACAATCGAACTCAACTCATCCCCCTAAGTGACGACGCCGAACAGTACGCCGCTGAAAAACACCACCACCGGCATGATCAATGCCCATAACCAACCGATCAGCAGCAAGCCAAGCACAATCCACACGCCAAACGGCTCGATGCGGTCGTACTGCCAAGACAACCTTCCCGGCAGCAGCGCGCTGACGACGCGCCCACCATCGAGCGGCGGAATCGGCACGAGGTTCAACACGCCGAGCACGAGGTTCAGGAACACGCCTGCAACGCCCATGAAAAACAGAAACTGCCCGGCGCCCGGCGACGCTATGTACACCCACTGCGCAACGAGCATCACGAGCGCCCACAGAGCGGCCATCGCGAGGTTCGAGAGCGGTCCCGCGGCGCCGACGATCGCCATATCCTTGTGCCGGCCTTTCAGGTTCTCGACCGTGACCGGCACCGGCTTCGCCCAACCAAAAATGAATCCCGCCGTCAGCAACATCACGCCCGGCACCAAGATGGTGCCGACCGGAGCGATGTGCCGGATGGGGTTCAAGCTGAGGCGGCCGAGCATTTCCGCGGTCCGGTCGCCGCGCATCCGGGCGACCCACCCGTGCGCGACCTCGTGCAGCGTTATTGCGAATAGCAGCGGCAATGCGGCGACGGCCAACAGCTGCATCCGATCCATCGACCAAAGCTGGTTGATCAGCCGGACCACCTCGGCTTCGTTCATAGGGGCACAGTATAACGACTTAAGCGAATACGGACGGGTCGCCCCGCCCCTGGCGGGCGATTACGGGCGCATCTCCCGTGAGGTCGACGACCGTGGTGGGTTCGATACCGACCGCACCCCCCTCGATCACGACGTCGACGGCGTGCTCAAGGCGCGCCCGAATTTCGTCCGCGTCGGTCAGCGGCAGCAGGTCGTCCGGCAGCATCAACGTCGAGCTCATGAGCGGCTCGCCGAGTTCGGACAGCAGCGCCTGGGCGATGCGGTGCTCCGGGATGCGGATGCCAATGGTCTTCCGTTTGGGATTCTGCAGCCGACGCGGGACCTCGCTCGTCGCTTTCAGGATGAACGTGTATGCGCCGGGGGTGTGCGCTTTCAGTAAGCGATAAACCGAATTGTCGACACGCGCATAGGTCGCAATCTCCGACAGGTCGCGGCAGACCAGCGTGAAGTTGTGCTTGTCGTCGGTCTTGCGGATTCGATGGATGCGCTCCATCGCCGCCTTGTCACCGATATGGCAGCCGAGCGCGTAGCACGAGTCCGTTGGGTACGCGACAAGACCCCCGCCGCGCACGATTTCGACCGCTTGGCGGATCAAGCGGGGCTGCGGGTTCTCAGGATGTATGTGGAACAGCTGCGACATGCGTGGGCAATTCTAGTATTATTCGGCGCCTCGATGACCCTGTTTTTCGAATTTTTGCCGGTCTTGCTGTTTTTCGCGGCGTTCAAGGTGTGGGGACTTATGGTCGCCACCGCCGTGCTGATTGCGGCGACGACCGTGCAGGTCATCGTATCGTGGGTGCGCACGCGCACCATCAAGTGGATGCAGCTCGTGACCGCCGGCGCCGTACTCGTCTTCGGCGGCATCACGCTCGCGCTCGACAACGAGCTGTTCATCAAGTGGAAGCCCACCATCGTGTATGCGTTGATCGCGCTCGTATTCGTCGCGAGCCACTGGATCGGTGACCGCCCGGTGATCCGCCGCATGCTCGAGGCAAGCGTCTCGCTGCCCGACCGAATCTGGGCGCGCCTGAGCGCGCTGTGGGTCGTGTTCTTCCTCGCGGTTGGCGCGCTGAACCTGTGGGTCGCCTATAACTTCGACACCGACACCTGGGTGAATTTCAAACTCATCGCCGCGATCGGCCTGCCCATCGCGTTCGCCATTGCGCAGGGCTTCTACATCGCGCGACACGCGCAGGAGCCGACAGCATGAGCGAAGCGCGTATGGCGACCATCCGCGAACGCATCAAGGGCACGCTCGCGCCCTGCGACCTCGAAGTGCGCGACGACAGCCACCACCACATCGGTCACGCCGGCGCGCGCGATGGCCGCGGCCATTTTCACGTTCGCATCGTGAGCGGCGCGTTCGACGGCAAACCGGCGCTCACCCGCCACCGCGCTGTGTATGCAGCGCTCG
>CAYXYM010000033.1:0-3084 GCA_964469285.1 uncultured Gammaproteobacteria bacterium
GGCGACAATCGTTATGACTCCTCGTGTTTACTTGAATAAGCCACGTTGCCGGACCAAGCCGTTGGCGGTCGTGATACCGCTGCGCCTCACACCGAGCAACTCTGCGAGTAGGCCGTGCGTAAGCTCGAGGTGATCGCTACCAGCGCGGTCATGAATCATCAGTAACCAGCGCGCAAGCCGCGCCTCAACGAGGTGGAAACGCGTGCACACGGCGGTCTGCGCAACGGCCGCCAATTGCGCACACGCGTAGCGGTCCAGGTCGGCGCGCATTTCCGGGCTGTTCTCGAGCAGTCGTTTGAAGGTCGCAGCCTCGATCCGGAGCGCGGTACCCGCCGCGCGAACCCGCGCCCGCAACGGGGAGGCATCGGCGCCCAACGCAAGCGACAGCCCGAGCATCCCTTCGAAACCGACTAGCGCCACTTCAAGCGTCGTCTTCTTGTCCACCGAGGCGAGTAACGAGATGACGCCGCCGACGGGATAGTAGGCATAGGACGCCGGTTGGCCGGGCTCGGCGAGCACTTCGCCAAGCTTCAACTCGACGGTCGTGGATTGCTCGAGCATCGCATCGCGGTGGTGGCGCGGCAGCGCGGCGAGGCGATCGTTCACGAGCGTCGAAGACGACGTCTCGCCCCCGAAACGGGGCGGCGGCGTCGCGGCTGAGTGCTTGAAATCAGGGTTGTCGCTGGGTCTGTTCACGGTTAGATAATCGATCGAAGTTTGTGGTGGGCGACCGGTTGCAACAGCCGCTCCGATTCTTGCTTCACGAGCGCATAGCACTCACAGCAGAGTCGTTCGAGTTGCGGTCGGTTCAGGACGGTGATCTGTGAGCGTGAGCCGCTGACTGCGCCGAGGCGCGCGAGTTTCGCGACAGCATCGTCGACATCACCGGTCGGTACACCCAGGATTGACGCAACGAGTTCGCGCTCCATCACGAGGCGATCGGACACGACGCGGTCAAGCGTCAGCAGAATCCACCGGCACAGACGCTGATGCACCGGGTGGCTGAGATTACACGCAGCGGTTTGCGCCATCTGCGCGAGTAGCGCGCGCGTGTAGGCGAGCAACAATTGTTGCAGCTTGTCGTCACGGCTGAACTCGTCGTGCAGGGCGGTCGCGCGGACTTTCTGCGCGTGTCCGGCGGACTGGACCACCGTTCGGTGCAAAGTGGAAATACCGCCCAGCGACAGACTGATGCCCGCGACGCCCTCGTTGCCGACCAGCGAGATCTCGGCGCTGGCGCCATCGCTGAGTTCGTAAAGCAGCGCGACCACGCAGTCGACCGGGAAGTACAGATAGTCTTCGGCATCGTCGATGACCATGCCCTGAGTCATCGGAACCAGCGTGAGATGCGGGGTCAGTCGCGCGGACTCGTCCGGCGGCAGGGCTGCTAGTAGGCGGTTCTGCATTGGGCCACGCTACCGCCGAACACACCTGCAGTATGTACGGGACCACACGCACGACTTTAGGGGCGATACCGCACGGAAGCGGGCGCGCAGGGTCGTCAAAGTATCAGACCGATGCGAACCAAACTGCTCGAAATCGTCCTCATTGCCGTTGGAATCGGCCTTCTCGCGACCTATGCCGGTGCCCGTACCCATGGCGAGGTAGAGCGGCGCGACGCCATTGCCGCGTTCGAAACCGACGCGCCGGACCAGTCTGCCTGGTCCGCGTCGCGCATTGCGGCATACCACGAGGCGAACTCGGATGCGCCGCTCGCAGTACTGCGTGTACCGAGTGCGGGTATCGAGGTGCCAGTCTTTGGCGACACGAGCGAACGCAACCTGAATCGCGGCGCCGGCGCGATCGAGGGGACTGCAGCACCGGGCAGTGATGGCAACTCGGGTATCGCCGCGCACCGCGATGGCTACTTTCGCGCGCTCAAGGACGTCGTGCTTGGCGATGAAATCGAAGTCGAGCATCGCGGCGGCTTGCGTCGTTACCGGATTACCGATTTAGCCGTTGTCGAGCCGACGGACGTGTCGTCGCTGTACCCGACAGACGAGCCCGCGTTGACGCTCGTCACCTGCTATCCATTTTATTTCGTCGGCAGCGCGCCGCAGCGTTACATCGTGCGCGCGGTCGCCATCAACTGAGAGGAGAGGGATATGAAGAGAAAAACTGGAGTCAAGGCTGTGGCGACGCTCGTCGGTTTAGCCTGTGCAGGCGCTGTTGCCGCGCAGCAACTACCCGTCGAGGAAATACCAGCCGAACGCACGCGCCCGGCAACCTGCAACGAGATTGAGTGGAACCACCAGATTACGGCTAAATATCCGAACATTGTTGATGCGTGCCAGGAAGCCGTCGTAGTTGACGGGCAGACCTGGGCGCGGTTCTCGGCAAGCTTCGAGGAAGTCGAGGAAAATGGCGAAGTGCGCTTCCAGATTCGCAACCGCTACAGCGGCAACCTCGGCGAGGTGACTATCGATCCCGCGCCCGGTCAGGTGGCTTACATCAACGAGCGTCGCACGCCGTTCGAGGAGCTCACACGCGGTCAGCGCGTGAACCTGTATGTTCCGGAAGGGCACTACGGGTTCGCGAGCCTGCCCGGTGCGCCGATGAATCAGGTGGCGCAGGTCAGCTCGCGAGGTGACGCGGGCGCACAAGCCGGCAGCAGTTCGCAGCGTGTCGCGCGACCGGATGACGCTGACCAGGTGCTCGCCCAACTCCCGGCGACCGCGGGTCCGCTGCCGTGGCTCGCAGTCGGTGGCGCACTCTCGCTGCTCGGCGGAATCGGCGTTGGCCTGCGTCGTCGTTTCCCGTCGAAATAAGTAGAGCAGCCTCGACGGTTACGTGATCAAGGGCCAGGGCGTTGCTGCCCTGGCCCTACTTTCTACTGCGCCGACCCGCGCGCGAAGTTCTCGCCGGCCGCGTGCCAGTCGACGGTCGCCCACCAGCCCGAGAGGTACTCGGGTCTGCGGTTCTGGTGTTTCAGGTAATACGCGTGCTCCCAAACGTCATTTACCAGAACCGGCGTCAGTCCGTCCATGATTGGATTGTCGTGACCGCCGGTTGTAACGACGCTGAGTGCGTCCCGCTCCACCACGAGCCAGACCCAACCCGACCCGAACACCTTCGCGCCGAGTG
>CAYXYM010000034.1:0-3068 GCA_964469285.1 uncultured Gammaproteobacteria bacterium
CGAGCAGCACGCCGGTCCATGCAACGCGCGGCGCGCGCACGAAAGCGAGCGCCAGCACGGCGACGACGAACAGCAGCCACCAGAGCAGCCCGATCATTCGGCGTCCGCCTGTCGCTCCGGCGCCGTGTCCTTGAACGCCGGCAAGCCCATGCAATGCGTGTCGATTCGCACGAGCGTCGGATAGGCCTCGAGTGCCAGTTGGAAGCGGCGCGCGTTGTAGAGTTGCGGAACGAGGCACAAGTCAGCGAGCGTCGGCGCATCGCCATGGCAGCACGCGCCAGTACGCGGGTCATCGACCAGCAGCGCTTCGAGCGCGGCGAAGCCCGCGTGCATCCAATGGTGCATCCAATCCCGCTTCGCGGCGTCGTCGGCGTCGAGATGCGACGCGAGGTACTGCTGCACGCGCAGGTTGTTCAGCGGATGGATGTCGCATGCGACGATTTGCGCGAGCGCACGCACACGCGCCCGGCCCGCCGGTGAGCGCGGCAACAGCGGCGGCTCCGGATGTGTTTCGTCAATGTATTCGATGATCGCGAGCGACTGCGCGAGGACCTCGTCGCCATCGATCAGCAGCGGCACGAGGCCTTGTGGATTCAAATTCCGGTAGCGCTCGGAGTGTTGCTCGCCGCCGTCGCGTAGCAAGTGTACCGGCACGGCATCGTACGGGACGCCCTTCAGCGCAAGTGCAATGCGGACACGCCAGGCGGCGGTGCTACGGAAATACGTATGGAGCGCGACGCTCATTCGGGCTGGTACCGACGAACCTCCTGGTCGATCGCGCCGAATATCGACGCACCCTCGTCGTCGAACATCTCGATGCGCACGCGGTCGCCGAACTTCATGAATGGCGTCGTCGCCTCGCCGTCACGGATGATTTCGAGCACGCGTTTTTCCGCGAGGCACGACGCACCACGCGATTCATCCTGGTTCGCAATCGTGCCGGAGCCGACGATCGTGCCAGCCGCGAGGAAGCGCGTCTTCGCCGCGTGCGCGACAAGCTCGCCGAAGCTGAACTGCATGTCCTCGCCACACTCGGGGTCGCCGAACAAATCGCCATTGAAATGGGTGACAAGCGGGCGGTGGAGCTTGCCGTCGCGCCATGCGTCACCAAGCTCGTCGGGCGTCACCGCGACGGGAGAAAACGCGCTAGCCGGCTTGCTCTGCAGGAATCCGAAGCTTTTCGCGAGCTCCGCGGGAATCAGGTTGCGCAGCGACACGTCGTTCACGAGCATCACCAGCCGGATGTGGTCCAGCGCCGCGTCGGGCGTGACGGCCATCGGCACGTCGTCGGTGACCACCGTGACTTCGGCCTCAAAATCGATGCCGTAAGCCTCATCGACGGCCAGCACCGCATCACGCGGGCCGATGAATGAGTCGGAACAACCCTGATACATCAGCGGGTCGTGTTGGAAGCTCGGCGGCATCTCAGCGCCCCGCGCACGGCGCACGCGCTCCACGTGCGGCAGGTACGCGGAGCCGTCGACCCATTGGTACGCGCGCGGCAGCGGCGCCGCGAGGTCGCTCGGGTCGAGCGCGAACGCGCCTCCGGCCTTGCCGTCGTTCAGCCGGTCATAGATTTCCACAAGGCGTGGCGACAGCGAATCCCAATTGTCGAGCACAATCTGCAGCGTCGGCGCGACGGTGCCGGCAACCACCGCGTGCGACAAATCGCGCGACACCACGACCAGCGTCCCGTCGCGTCCGCCTGCTTTCAACGTAGCTAGTTTCATCGCAATTCCTTGACCAATCGCGGCGCGAAGGCGCCGCTCCTACATTTGAATTGTTGTGGGAGCGGCGCCTTTGCGCCGCGATTCATTTCGATGCCTTGGGCTTCCAACTGTCGACGTAGCCCGTCCACTCGACCGACTCGGCGTCGGCATGTACATCGAGCGCATCGCGCGCGTCAATCATTACGGCGACCTCGTTCGTGCCTTCGCTCTTCTGCTCGAGCATGTTCTTCAGCGCGCCGGGGTGCGGTCCGTGCGTGAATCCGCACGGATGCATCGTGATCATGCCCGGGTGGATGTTGTCGCGTGAGAAGAACTCGCCGCGGTGGTAAAAGATGACTTCGTCGTAGTCGTCGTTGTTGTGGAAGAACGGAATCTTGATGGCGTCCGGGTCGGTCTCGAATGGTCGTGGCACGAAGGTACAGACCACGAAGCGATTCGCGACGAACGTCGTGTGCGCCGACGGCGGCAGATGGTAACGATGACTCATCAAGGGGCGGATATCGCGCCAGTTGATGCGCACCGGCACGAGGTCGCCCTTCCAACCGACCGCGTCGAGCGGGTTGTACGGGAACGTGATGGTGGTCAATGCGTCGCGACGCTTCACCACGACCCGCCATTCCTGCTCGCCCTGCTGCGCGCGGAACGCGTCATCGAGGGCCGGCGTGTCGAGCATCGCCTGGTCGAAGATTGCATGCGGACCGACCAGGCCCTTGTCCGGGAGCATATAGCTCGAGTTCGTCGCTTCGAGCAGCAGCAGCGCCATCGGCGCTGTCGCCTCGATGCGCCACATCGTGCCTCGCGGCAACACGACGTAGTCGCCGTCGCGCAGCGTCAGGTGACCGTAATCACAGAACAGCTCTCCGGCGCCATCGTGCACGAATAGCAACTCGTCGCCGTCGCTGTTGCGCACCAGGTAATCCATCGCGCCGGTCAACATCCACGTGCGAAACTTGAGGTGCGCGTTCTGGAGCAACATCTTCGCCTGCCACGGCGACGGCCCGTGGCCCTTGAACTTTGTCGTGTCAAATGCGCGCGGCTTCAGCGGCCCTTCAAAGTCGCTCCAGCCTGTGGGCGGACGCTGGTGATACATGTGCGTCGCAGGGCCGAAGAAACCCTCCTTGCCAAGCTCGCGTTCATACGTGCCCTCCGGCAGCTTCGCATGCGCCTGCCGCGATGACTCGCCCTCGACTTTCGGGAAGCCGATCCAGCGCTTCAAAGGACGCCGCGCTCGATTTGGTCGCGTTCGATGGCTTCAAACAGCGCGGTGAAGTTGCCCTCCCCGAAGCCCTCGTTGCCCTTACGCTGGATGATCTCGAAGAACAGCGGTCCAATCACGGT
>CAYXYM010000035.1:0-7869 GCA_964469285.1 uncultured Gammaproteobacteria bacterium
GGCTGGGCCGGCCTCGCCGCCGCCGTTGCGTTAACCGAACGCGGCATCCCCGTCATCGTCTTCGACGCCGCCCCGCAGCCCGGCGGCCGCGCCCGCACCGCGCCCGCACTCGGACTCGACGTCGACAACGGCCAGCACATCGCAATCGGCGCCTACGAAGCGGTGCTCCGCCTCGCCGCGACAATCGGCCTCTCTGCGGAGCGCGTGTTCCAGCGCCTCCCACTCGCTTTCGAACAGCGTGACGCCACGGGCGTGCGCCTGTCGCTCCAGGCATCGGCGGGTGCCGGTCGCATCGGCATGGCACACGCGTTCGTCGGCGCGCGCGGCCTCAGCGCCAGCGATAAATTTGCGATCCTGCGTGGCTGGCAACGACTCGTGCGCATGCCCGCGATTGATATCAGCGTCAGCGACCATCTCGTTGCCGCAGGGCAACCGCAGCGCGCGATTGATCTTCTGTGGGTGCCGCTGTGCCTCGCGACACTGAATACCCCGCCCGCTACTGCGTCCGCTCAACTGTTCGTGCGTGTGCTGCGCGAGTCGCTCGCGTCGAGTGCGCCCGGGGCGAGCGACCTGCTCCTGCCCGCATGCGATCTCGGAGGTGCCTTGCCGCGCCCCGCCGTCGAATGGCTTGAAGCACGGGGCGTCGAAGTCCGGCTTGGCGAGCGCGTGACCGGACTCATCGCCGACGACCGCGTGCGCGCGGTCACGACTGCACACGGCGAGACTGCCGTATCGTCGGTCGTCGCCGCGGTACCCCCGGATGCATGTCTGCGGCTCGTCGAGGCGGTCCCGAAACTCGCGGCGCTCGCGGATGACTTGCGCACGTTCGACACGCAACCGATTTGCACCGTGTACCTGCGCTACCCGGAAGGCAGCGCGCTCGATATCCCCCTGCTCGGTCTCGCGGGGACCACCACGCAGTGGCTCGTGGATCGGCGTACCTGCGGCCAGGCCGGTATCATTGCCGCGGTCATCAGCGCCGACGGGCCGCACATGGCGCTCGACAACGACGCGCTGATTGCTATCGTGACCAATGAGATCGCGCGCTGCGTGCCGTCGCTCCCCGCGGTGAGCGACGCGCGCGTGATTCGAGAGAAGCGCGCGACGTTCGCGGCGACCGTCGGTATCGAGCAGCGACGACCGGCGGCCCGCACCGCGCTGCCGGGCTTGGTGCTCGCCGGCGACTGGACCGCGACCGGACTGCCCGCAACGCTCGAGGGCGCGGTGCGCAGCGGTAATTCAGCAGCGAGGGAACTATGAAGCAGATACCGGCCGATTACCGCCCCGACGAAGGCACGCTTGCCGGTCGCGTAATCCTGATTACCGGCGCGAGCGACGGTATCGGCCGGGCGACTGCAGAACTTGCTGCGCAGTGCGGTGCGACGTTGGTGTTGTTGGGGCGGAGCGAGAAGAAGCTGACTGCCGTCGCTGACGCAATCACTAATTGTGGGAGCGGCACCTTTGTGCCGCGATCAGTCAGTGCCACGGTGATCGAGCCCCGACTCCATGCCATGGATTTCGAGGCGGCGACGTGGGAGGACTACCTCGCGCTCGCGCACGCGCTCGCAAACGAATTCGGTCGGCTCGACGGCCTTGTGCATATGGCCGGCATGCTCGGCGAGCGCAGCCCGTTGCTGCATTACGACGCGGCGACCTGGCAACGCGTGTTGACCGTGAACCTCACCGCGCCATTCCTGCTGACGCGCGCGTGCCTCGGATTGCTGGGTCAGTCGCAGGACGCGAGTGTCGTCTTCACGAGCAGCGGCGTTGGCCGCGAAGGCCGCGCGCTGTGGGGTGCGTATGCGGTGTCGAAGTTCGGTCTCGAAGGGCTGTCGCAGGTGCTCGCGGAAGAGACCAAAGCGAACACGCACATCCGCGTGAACGCACTAAACCCCGGCGGCGTGCGGACCGCGATGCGCATGCAGGCCTACCCCGCCGAAGACCGCGACCGCTTGCCGACGCCGGAACAGATCGCACCGGCGTTCATCTGGCTGCTCGGCCCCGACAGCGGCAAGGTCACCGGCCAATCCTTTGATGTCCAATAACTGAGCCTTGGCACCCTGTGGGAGCCAATCTGTGATTGGCGAGCAGCATAAAAAAACCGGCGGGGTTGCCCCCCGCCGGTTGAGTACCCAGCAACCCGTTTGGCTTACGGGCGTGCGATTGTGATCACCGGCGACGTCCAACTCTCGGTATCGGAAGCATTCCCGAGCGCTTTCTGCGCAGTGATGGTCACTTGGTATTGCCCGTTCGGCACCAGGAACAGCTTCTTGCCGCTCGGGTTGAACACCAGCCCGTCCCACGAAATTGCGTAGAACGAATCGGTCAGCGCGGCCGGATTGTCGCCACCGTTACGCCGCATGTAATCGACGTCGAGGATCGAATGCCAGTTGGCGTTGTTGCTACCGACCGAACGCACGGTCATCTTCAGGTTGCGCGACTGGTGCGCGAGATGGAACAGGAAGAACGGGATGTCGTTACCGACCATCGTGTAGACCTGCCCCGCCGGACGGTTCTGGTAGCTCGAACCGACCAGCTGCGCGAGCCACGGGAACGCGAAGTTGCTCGCCGGCTGCAGGACTTCAAGCGACTGGTAGTCACCCTTGAAGCCCGCGTATGGCACGCGGATCGTGTCGCTGCCGTCATCCGGCGTGAACACGACGTAACCGCCATACAGGCCGAGATTGGGAAGGCCTGCCGGTTCGGCGATTTCAACCTGGGCCGAGGTCGTGCCACCCGCACCGACCGTCACCGACGATGCAGCATCCACCGCCGCGAAGCCCGCATAGAAGCCGAACTGGAATGGCCCGAGCGTACCGTTGACCGTGTGCGCCGTTGGCGAGGTCGCGAGCGCAGGCTCGTGGTGCACCGTGTAGGTCACGGCGTCCGCGCCCGAGTTCGACACGTCGAGCTTCACCTTGTGGCGACCCGACGCGACGCTCTCGCCCAGCGGCAAGCGAGCGGGAGACACGCGCGACGTCGCGCCAATCGCACGGTCAATGCGGACATGGCCCGCGCCCTGGCGGTGCACATTGTCGAGGAAGCCGAGGCCCGGATTACCCCACCACAGAATCGGCTGCGCGGTATTCTGCAGACGAGCCAGGACGTCCGCCGGCGCGAGGCCGGGTTCTGCCTGCAACAACTGCGCGACATTGCCCGCGACGTGTGGCGACGACATCGAGGTGCCGCCGAGCACCGCGTAACCGCCGCCGAAGCCGAGCGGATACGTCGAACGGATCGCGCCGCCAGGCGCCGTGATGTCCGGCTTGAATGACAAGTCCGGTGCGAGGCCGTACGAGCTGAACGACGATGTCGTGCCGCCGCCGGCTGCCGGCTGCGAAACGAAGCCCTCCTGCCAAGTGATCGTGACCGGACCGAGCGCGAGCTGGCCGTCGAGATACTCGCCTGCGCCCGCCGTAATCGACACGACTGGAATCGCGATGGGCGGCGAGCCGGCGACGGTGATCGACTGCAGACCTGCCGCGTTGTTGTAAATGATTGCGCCAGTGGCGCCCGCGTTCTGCGCATTCAACGATTTAATGTGGAATGCACAAGTGCCGCGTCGAATCAGCGCAACCTGGCCGGATAAGCTGCCGGGCGGGAGCGCATTACAGGCGTCATCGAGCGACGCGGCGGTGCCGGTGCGTGCGAGCGAAGCCGAGCCGCTGGTCGGCGGCGGCGGTGCGCCGGTCGCCGGGTTGTACGGCACTGCGCCGCCCGGCACCGTGAAGTACTGATTGTTCGAATGCGTATTGTTGACCGACGCGACGCCGATGACCTTGGCGCCGACGCCCGGTGCGCCGCCCGCATACAGACCGGTCGACCCGCTGTTGCCGATCGACGCGACCACGACGACGCCGCGCTCCACAAGCGCATCTGCCGCGACCGCAGTCGGGTACTGCGGCCACTGATGGCCGGAGCCGATGCTCATGTTCACGATGTCCATGCCATCGGCGTACGCGCGCTCCATCGCAGCGAGCATGATGTCGGCATTGGTGCCGCCGTTGCAGCCGAAGACGCGGTACGCGCCAAAGGTCACGCCCGGTGCAACGCCTCGAGCGCCGCCTGCGGCGACGCTGCCGCTCGCGCCGACGATGCCCGCAACGTGCGTACCGTGGCCACCGGCCTGCGTGATGCCAGGCGCCACGAATGCCGGCCCGGGGCAATCATCAGGGATGGGATCCGGGCTTGGGGCCGGCCCCTGACCAAACGCGTCGCCGACGAAGTCGAAGCCGACCGCTACGCGGCAGCCGGGGCCGAAGCAGCCGCCGAGATCCGGATGGTCGAAATCGATACCCGAGTCAATGACGCCGACCTTGATGCCGGTGCCGTCAAATCCCGCGGCTTGTGCGACGTTCGCGCCGCTCATGTAAAGCGCACTCACCAAATCCGGCGCGCCGGCTTCCGCGTGCGGCGCGAGTTCGATGGTATCGACCGGGTACACGGCGACAACGCCGTTCAGCGCAGTCATCGCCGCCGCCTGGCTCGCTGAGGTGCGCACGGACAGGCCGTTCCACAACGTGTCATACGCGTAGCGCTCTTCGAAGTTGATGCCGGCATCTGCGGCCGCCTTGCGGACCGCATTCTTGTCGCCGCTGACTTCGACGAACCAGAGCATTTCCGACGCGGATTCTGCCGGGACGCTGGAGGGCACTTCCTGCGCGTGGAGCGCTGACGCGCCTGCAAATAGAGCAATAAGTCCGTATAAGACGCATTTCATCGTCAGACCCTCCATCGGGTATCGTGGGAGCAAGGTACCACCAAGGTAGGGTGAAACCCTGACGAAAGCAACAGGATTTTACGACTGTATGGCGGCGTACAGTGCGGCGCTTTCCTCAGGCGTGGCGGGTCTGGATTGGCCCCGGCGGAGCCCCGGCGGCATGGCGATGGGACCGTACTTCGTCCGGGTCAGCCGGCTGACCTGAATTTCCTGACTTTCCCATAATCGGCGCACCTCGCGATTACGCCCTTCGCGGAGTGTCACTTTGTACCAGCGGTTTGTCCCTTCCCCGCCCGCGGGCTCGATTGTCTCGAATTTCGCGACCCCGTCCCCGATGTCGACCCCGTCTTGCAGCCGCGCCAAGACCTCTGGCGAGGGCTCCCCGCGCACGCGTACGGCGTACTCGCGGACGATTTCGGTGCTCGGGTGCATGAGCCGGTGCGCGAGTTCGCCGTCGGTGGTCAGGATCAACAGCCCGCCCGTGTTGAAGTCGAGCCGGCCGACCGCGACCCAACGGCCACCCTTCGGCGGTTTGGGGAGCTTGTCGAACACGGTCGGCCGTCCTTCCGGGTCCTTGCGCGTGGTGAGCTCCCCGTCCGGCTTGTGGTACAGCAGCACAGCGCTCGGCGCGCGCCGGAGCTTCTCGGCGGCGACCGCCTTGCCGTCGATGCGCACGCGCTCGTTGCCCAGGATGCGTACGCCGAGTTCGGCGGTCTTACCGTCGATGGTCACGCGACCGTCGCGAATCCATTGCTCGATTTCGCGGCGCGAGCCGAGGCCAGCGGCAGCGAGGACTTTCTGGAGCCGTTCGGCGCTCACTCGTTGTCCGCTAGCGCGGCCGGCTCCTCGATGGCCTGCACCAAGTTCGGGTCATCGAGCGGCAATTCCACGTTCAGGCTGTCGATATCGCGCAGCTCCGCCAGCGTCGGCAGTTCGTCGAGACTCTTGAGGCCGAAGTAGTCGAGGAACTCCCGCGTGGTGCCATACAGCGCGGGCCGACCCGGCACGTCGCGGTGGCCGACGATACGCACCCACTCGCGCTCGAGCAGCGTCTTCATGATGGACGTGCTCACGGTCACGCCGCGCACGTCCTCAATCTCGCCGCGCGTGATGGGCTGGCGATACGCGACCAACGCGAGCGTCTCGAGCAGCGCACGCGAATACCGCGTCGGGCGCTCTTCCCAAAGCCGACCGACCCACTCGGACAATCCCGCGCGCACTTGCACGCGCCAACCGCTCGCGACTTGCACGACTTCGATTGCGCGACCCTCGTAGTCCTCGGTGAGCGCGGCCAGCGCGCCGCGCAGCGCATCGCGTTCGGGCTGTACCGACTCGTCGCCGAATACGGCGAGTAGCTGATCGAGGTTCAGAGGACGGCCGGCGGCGAGTAGCGCGGCTTCGACGATTTGCTTTATCTGTTCGGCGTTCATGTCCTTAATCCGTGGTCAATGCGGTATCGCCGTCGACGACGGACGCCGACGCGGCTTTGAGGTGAATGGGTGCGTACGGCTCGGCCTGCACAATCTCGACGAGCGACTCCTTCATGAGTTCGAGGATGGCGAGGAACGTCACGACGACGCCGTGCCGGCCCTCCTCTGGCGCGAACAGCGTGCTGAAGTCGGTGAACGCCTCCGCCCGGAGTCGGCCGAGCACTTCGCCCATGCGCTGGCGCACCGAGAGCGTCTCGCGCTGGATGTGGTGGTGCGCGAACATCTCGGAGCGCTGCAATGCTTCGCGGAACGCGAGCAACAGTTCCTTGAGCGTGACCTCGGCGAGCATCTGCACGACCTTGCGTTCGGGCGCCTCCGCGCTGGCCTGGAACACGTCGCGATGTACGCGCGGCAGTGACTCGATGTCCTCGGCCGCCTGCTTGTAGCGTTCGTACTCCTGCAGGCGACGAATCAGTTCCGCGCGCGGATCGTCTTCATCGTCTTCGTTGCCCGCTGGACGCGGCAGCAGCATGCGCGACTTGATCTCCGCGAGCATTGCGGCCATCACGAGATACTCGGCCGCCAGCTCGAGGCGCATCTCCTGCATCAGCTCGATGTAACCCATGTACTGGCGCGTAATCTCGGCAATCGGGATGTCGAGCACGTCGAGGTTCTGGCGCTTGATCAGGTACAGCAGTAAATCGAGCGGCCCCTCGAAGGTTTCGAGAAACACTTCGAGCGCGTCCGGCGGGATGTACAGGTCGCGCGGCAGCGAAAGCACCGGACTGCCCTGCACCATCGCGAACGGCATTTCAGACTGTTCGGGCGCCGTCATTGGTAACTCATGCCGATTGCTTGGCGAACTTCCGTAAGCGTGTCGCGCGCGTCGTCGCGCGCTTCATCGCAGCCTTCAGTGACGATGGTGCGGACCATCTGCGGGTCGCCGAGAATCTCCTCGGCGCGCGCGCGGATCGGTGCGATTTCCGCGCGCACCGCGTCGACGACCGGCTGTTTGCACTCAAGGCAGCCGATGCCGGCGCTACGGCACCCGGTAAGCACCCATTCCTTCGTCTTCTCGTCGGAGTACGTCTTGTGCCATTCCCACACCGGGCATTTGGTCGGTTCGCCCGGATCGGTGCGGCGTACCCGCGCCGGGTCGGTCGGCATCCGCTTGATCTTCTCTTCGATGTCCTTGTCCGGCTCACGCAAGGTAATGGTGTTGTTGTACGACTTCGACATTTTCTGCCCGTCGAGGCCGGGGAACTTCGGCGCCTCGGTCAACAGCACCTGCGGCTCCGGAAACACCATGCGGCCCGTGCCCTCGAGGAAGCCGAGTAGCCGCTCCTGGTCGCCGATGGTCAGGTTCTGCTGGCCCTCGACAAGCGCGCGACCCGTCGCCAGCGCGTCGGCGTCGCCTTGTTCGTTGTAGCGCTTGCGCAATTGTCGGTAAAGCCGCGCGGTCTTGCCGCCGAGGCGCTTGATTGCCTCTTCGGCACGCTCCTCGAAACCGGGCTCGCGCCCATAGAGGTGGTTGAAGCGACGCGCGATCTCCCGCGTCATCTCGACGTGCGACACCTGATCCTCGCCGACCGGCACGAACTGCGGCCGATACATCAGGATGTCTGCGCTCTGCAGCAGCGGATAGCCGAGGAACCCGTAGGTCGCGAGGTCGCGGTCGCGCAGTTTCTCCTGTTGGTCCTTGAAGGTCGGCACGCGTTC
>CAYXYM010000036.1:0-3872 GCA_964469285.1 uncultured Gammaproteobacteria bacterium
CAGTCGCGCTACAACCGCAGCGGCACTGTCGCGCGCTTCTCGATCAACGCGCCATGACGAAGACCCCACATGCAATTCGCGGCATGAACGACGTGCTGCCCGAGCAGTCGCCGCGTTGGCAATGGGTCGAGCGCTGCGCGCGCGAGGTTTTCGCTGCCTACGGGTATGCAGAAATCCGGCTGCCCATCGTCGAGCACACCGAGTTGTTCGCTCGCGCGATCGGCGAGGCCACTGACATCGTCGAGAAAGAGATGTACACGTTCGACGACCGCAACGGCGACAGCCTGACGCTACGGCCCGAAGCGACCGCGGGGTGCGTACGTGCCGGCATCGAGCATGGCTTCTTGCACAATCAGGTGCAGCGACTCTGGTACGCGGGACCGATGTTCCGGCACGAGCGGCCGCAGCAGGGCCGATACCGGCAGTTCCACCAGATCGGCGCCGAGGCGCTCGGGCTCGACGGACCGGATATCGACGCGGAAATCATCATCCTTTCCGCTCGCCTCCTGAAGCGCATCGGAGTCGATGAGCTCACGTTGCGCTTGAACTCGCTCGGAACGCCGGCGTCCCGCGCCGCGTACCGCGAGGCGTTGCACGGGTATTTTTCGAAGCACGCTGCCGTGCTCGACGAAGACAGTCGCCGCCGGCTCGACCGGAACCCGCTGCGCATTCTGGACAGCAAACACCCCGCGGTGCAGCCGCTGCTCGCCGACGCACCGGCGCTGCCGGACCACCTCGATGACGCGTCGCGGGCGCATTTTGACCGATTGCGCGAACTGCTCACCGCCGCCGGTGTCGGATACGTATTGGACCCGCGGCTTGTGCGGGGGCTCGACTACTACTCGAAGACGGTATTTGAGTGGACCACGACCCAGCTCGGGGCGCAGGACGCCGTCTGTTCCGGCGGCCGCTATGACGGGCTCGTGGAACTCCTCGGCGGACGCCCGACGCCGGCCGTCGGCTGGGCACTCGGCATCGAACGGCTCGTCGCACTCGTTGAGCGCGCGGGCATCGCCGTCCCGGACGCGTTGCCTCATGTCTACGTCGTGGCAGTCGGCGACGCGGCTGCAAGCGCGGCGCTGGTGCTCGCGGAGCGGCTCCGCGATGCGCTGCCGGCGCTGCGGCTCGTGTTGCATTGCGGCGGCGGCGGATTCCGCAATCAGATGAAGCGGGCGGACAAGAGCGGCGCGCGTATTGCACTGATAATCGGTGACGATGAGCTCGCCGCCGGTACGGTCGGCATCAAGCCGCTGCGTGACGACGCGGCGCAGGAGACGGTGGCGCAGGACGCGCTCGCGGACGCGCTCACGAAATACCTGGATGACTGGAGAGTGTAGTGGACCCGTATACGACAGATGACGAAACCGTCGAAAACCTCCGCCGCTGGTGGAAGGAGAACGGCCCCTGGATCATCGGTGGCATCGCGCTCGGCGCGGCGGTCCTGTACGGCTGGCGGTATTGGGCGGAGTGGCGCGAGGAGCAACTCACGTTCGCGTCGGACACGTATGAGCAGCTTGTAATCGAGAGTGCGAACGGTGATCACGCGCACGCGCTTGAGCTGGCGCGCGAAATCCGTGATGTGCGGCTTGCGACGCCGTACGCCGACATGGCCGCGCTGCATGTCGCGCGGAACGCGGCCCTTAGCGGCGACGTCGACGTCGCACGCGAGCAGCTGCGCGCAGTTATCGAAACGACCGGCGACGCAGAAACGGCGCACCTCGCACGCCTGCGACTCGCGCGCGTGTATCTTGCCGCCGGCGACGTTGACGCTGCGGCGGAGCTCGTCACGCGCGAGGACACGGGCCGCTACGAGCCGCTATACGGCGAACTGCGCGGCGACATCGCGGCGGCACGCGGTGATATCGAAGGCGCCATCGCGGCCTATCGCGATGCGATGGCGACGCCGGGCGATGGCATCGCCGACCGCGCGATGCTTCAGATGAAGCTCGACAACCTCGGCGCTGGCGCGCCGGCGCAGGGGGCGTGATGCGCCTTACTGCACTTGCCATTGCCGCGATGCTTGCCGCGGGCTGCGCGTCGAAGGGCAATCTTGAGCCGCCTGCCGAGCTCGTCAGTTTCGAGTCTACGCTGGCCGTCAAGCGCCTTTGGTCGACCGGGTTGGGCGGCAACGACGATACGCGCGTTGCGCTCGCGCCGGCCTTCGATGGCGAGCGCTTGTTTGCCGCTGGCAACGGCGGGCGCGTCGTCGCGCTGTCGGTCGCTGACGGTCGACAAATCTGGACGCAAGAGCTCGAGGCGACGCTGTCGGGCGGCCCCGGCTACGGTGGCGGCCTCGTCGTCGTCGGCGGCGCGGACGGCTCCGTGTTTGCGCTCGAAGCGGAGACGGGTGCGGTTCGGTGGCGCCGACAAGTGTCGAGCGAAGTACTCGCCTCGCCGGCGGTGTCTGGGCAAATCGTCCTCGTTCGCAGCGCCGACGAGCGCGTATATGCGCTGGACGCGACCGACGGCGGCGAACTCTGGGTGCACCAGCAGACGATGCCGTCGCTGGTGTTACGTGGGTCGGCGGGCTTTGCGATTGCGAACGGCATCGCCGTCACGGGCTACGACAATGGGCGTGTGAACGCATTACAGATACGCGACGGACAACTGGTATGGGAAACGCCGGTGGTCACGCCGACGGGTCGTACCGAAATCGAGCGCATGGTCGACGTGAACGCGACGCCGCGCATCATCGGCCGCGACGTGTATGCGGTCAGCTTCCAGGGCCGCGTGGTCGCACTCGCGCTTGAGACCGGCCGCGTGCTGTGGTCGCAGGATATCTCGAGCAGTGCCGGCCTCGCCGCAGACGGTACCTTGGTGTATGTCACCGATGCGGATAGTGAAGTTCGCGCGTTCGACCGTTTGAACGGCACGCGGCGCTGGCACCAGGCCGCGTTGCGCGCGCGCTCATTGACCGCGCCGGTCGTGGTCGGTGACGCGGTCGCCGTCGGCGATTTTGATGGTTGGGTCCATTTGCTCTCGCGCACTTCGGGTGAGCTCGTTGCGCGCGTGCGCGCTGGCTCCGGCGCGATCCATACGGCACCGGTCGTGCTCGGGCCGTGGCTGCTCGTGCAGACGGCCGGCGGTACGCTGACGGCCTTTCGCGTCGGCGCTGAATAGGTCCTACCCATGCTTCCGGTCGTCGCCCTGATCGGCCGTCCGAACGTCGGCAAGTCCACGCTGTTCAACTTTTTGACGCGAACGCGCGATGCGCTCGTCGCCGAAGTGCCGGGGCTCACGCGCGACCGACAGTACGGATTCGGGAAAGTCGGTGACCGGCCGTATCTGCTCGTCGATACGGGCGGCCTTTCCGGCAACACGGACGGCATGGACGGTGCAATCGCAAAACAGACCCTGCGTGCGATCGACGAAGCGGACGCTGCGATATTCCTCGTCGACGCTCGGGGCGGCCGCACGGCCGCCGACGATGCCATCGCCGAGCGCCTGCGGCGCAGCGGCAAGCCGGTGTGGCTGGCCGTGAACAAGGCGGAGGGCCTCGACGCCGACGTCGCGTCGGCCGACTTCCAAGCGCTCGGCCTCGGTGAGCCGATCGCAATTTCTTCCGCGCACGGCGACCGCGTCGCGCTGCTCATCGAAGCCGTGCTTGCGAAGCTCCCGCCGGCATCGCCGGAGGCCGCGGAAGCCGCGGACGCGCAACGAATCCGAATCGCGGTCGCCGGCCGTCCGAACGTCGGCAAGTCGACGCTCGTGAACCGATTGCTCGGCGAGGAACGCGTACTCGCGTTCGATGAGCCCGGTACGACCCGCGACAGCATCTATGTCACGTTCGAACGCGACGGGGAGGCGTACACGCTGATTGACACGGCGGGGCTCCGGCGCAAGTCACGCGTGGACGACAAGCTCGAGAAGTT
>CAYXYM010000037.1:0-4778 GCA_964469285.1 uncultured Gammaproteobacteria bacterium
TCCGCTTCGCGGCGTTGCGTCTCGTAAATGCCGCCGAGCACGACGGTTTCGCCGTCGTCGACAAGCACCTGCGTGATGATACTGCGCGTGTCGATGCTGGGTATGAAGCCGCCGGATCCGCTCGGAACCTGCTGGCCGACCGTATCGTTGCGCACTTCGAGGTCCATGATCACGCGATTGTCCGGCGTGATCTGCGGGGTCACGCGCAGGCTCAATACCGCCTCTTGGAAGCTGGTCGTGCTCGCACCACTCGATGAGGCTTCCTGGTATGGAATCTGGACGCCCTGCTCGATGGAGCCCTCGCGCTGGTTCGCCGTAAGCACGCGTGGGCTCGATACCACTTCGCCGCGCCCCTCGGCCTGCAGCGCCGACAACTCGAGATCCACGAGGTAATCGGAACCGAGAATCGCGAAGGCCGCGCGACCGGCGGCGCCGGCAACCGGAAGATTGACGTTCAAGCGGTTATCGGGCGTGCCGGTCGGGATCTGGACCGGGAACGGTTGCCCCGAGCTGCCCACGTTGCCAATTGCGGACGCAGCCATGATGTCGGATGCCGCGAGGCTACCACTCGTGCCGATGATGCCGCTGTCGCCATGCCGACGAACGTGCGTCGTGCCGAAGCGTGCGCCGAGTTCCTTGGTGAAGTCGCTGTTGGCGACGACGATCCGCGACTCGATCAGTACCTGACGAATCGGTACATCAAGCAAGCGGACCATGCGCCGGATGTCCTCCAGCCGGTCGTCGGTGTCCTGTACGAGCAGCGTATTCGTTCGCTCGTCGATGGACACGTTACCGCGCCCGGACATGAGGCTGGTGCCCTCGGAACGCAACAGCGATGCAAGTTCGGACGCCTTCGCGTAGTTAATCTGGATGAATTCCGAGCGCAGCGGCGCGAGCTCCTGCACGTCCTGTTGCGATTGGAGCTCGGTACGCTCGCGTGCGGCGATTTCCTCTGCCGGCGCAACCAGCATCACGTTGCCGGTCTGGCGCATGCCGAGGCCCTTCGTGCGCAAGATGATGTCGAGCGCCTGGTCCCACGGCACGTTTTGCAAGCGCAGGGTGAGGTTGCCGCCGACGCTGTCGCTGACGACGAGATTAAGCTGCGAAATGTCGGCGATGATCTGCAGGACCGCGCGCGTCTCGATGTCCTGGAAATTGAGCGTGAGCCGTTCGCCGGTAAATTGTTGCTCGGCGCGGCGTTGCTCGGCGAGTTCCGCTTCAGTCACCGGCTTCAGTTCTACCGTGAACAGGTTGTCCGACTGGTACGCAATCTGGTTGAAGCGCCCCGTGCCGTTGATCGCGAGCTGTACGTTGGACCCGACGCGACGCGTCTCGACCGACTCGACTGGGGTCGCGAAGTCCGTGACGTCCAGCTGCCGAACGAGCGCATCAGCGACGGTCGCATTGCGGAAATCGACGAGCACCCGGTTGCCGTCCTCACGCAGCGCGACGATCACCGAGGGATCCGACAGGTGCACGACCACGCGGCCTTCGCCCGCAGGTCCGCGGCGGAAGTCGACGTTCTCGATCTCGTGCGTGACGCGCCGCGGCGCATCGTCGCGCGGCGTCGTCGACGTGAACTGCGTGGCACGCCCGGCGGTCGCGGTCGGGCGCAGCAACACGATGATGTCGTTGCCCTCGATGCGCGTTTCGTACGGCGTAACTTCGGTCAGGCTGAAGACCACGCGCGTGCGACCCTGCGCTTCCGCGCTCGTGATCGTCGTCAGCGGCCCGATGCCGACGTCCTCGCGGCGCTGCTGAAGCGCATTCGTGGTGCCTGGGAGGTCGAACGAAATGCGTGCCGGGCGGTCGATCGTGAAGCTCAGCGGGTCGGCGGGCGGTCCCGACAGTTTCATGCGGACTTGGACCCCGTCGCCGGGGAGCCCGGTCGCTTCGATCGACTGGAGGGCCGCACCCTCCTGCGAGAGTGCGGGCGCGGGGAACGCGATTGCCGTTAGCAACATCAGTAAGGCTATTCTGTTCATCGCAGTATCCTCGTACGCCTATTCGCTTAGCGCAACGGCGGCGGCGCGTTCGGTCCAGCCGCCCGTGCCGTCCGGAATGATTTCAATCAGCGCGACCGATATCTCGCTGATCGAAGTGATGCGGCCATGGTTTTGGCCGAGGTAATTGCCGACTCTGACGCGGTGCACCGAACCGTCATTGCTGCGAATCAGCGCGTACGTCTCGCCACCCATCGTAACCGTACCAACCATGCGCAGTGTATCGAGCGGGAAGTCCTCGAGATACTCACGGTTGCGGTCCGCGTCCGGGCGCACGCCGCCGGTCCCGTCATCGGGTACTTGCTGGCGCACCGGTGCGCTTGGAATGAATGGCGACCGCTGGGCGTGCACCGTGTATGAGAACGTCTCGTACGGTTTCACCTGCGGCAAGGCCTCGATCCGGACCGCCGGGCGCCGCTTGATTTCTTCGACCCACGCCTCGAGGTCGCCCATGTCGCGGCTGCAACCGGCCAGCAGCAGCGTGGCGGCAACCGTGACCAACGAAACGCGCGTGACGGCGGAGTTCATCGCTTCCTCCGCTGTGCAGCCGGCCGTGCCGGTGCCTGCGATTCATCGAGGTAACGGTAGGTCTTCGCCGTGAGAATCATCGTCAGGCCCGACGCAGACGCACCGCCTCGACCGGACGCGGGCGAGATTTTGATGTCGTGGAGCGTAACGATTCGCGGCAGTGCCGCCACATTGCTTGCGAACGTCGCGAATTCATGGAAGCCGCCCGTCAGGCGCATCTGGATGGGCAGCTCAGCGTAGAAATCACGAGTAACTTCGCGTTGCGGCTGGAACAGCTCCTGTTCGAGGCCGGCAGCGAGCGCCGACTGGGAGATGTCGACGAGAAGGTTCTCGACCTCTGTCTGGCCCGGCAACTGGCGGAGCATCGCCCCGAACGTACGCTCCATCTCGTCGATTTGCGCACGATATTGATCCAGCGCGGCGGCGCGCCGTTGCTTCGAATCGAGCTGTCCGCGAAGCGTCTGCTCCTCCGCAACGACCTTGTCCTTCTCGACGAGCATGTCCTTGATGACGAACATGTAACCCGCGACGAGGACGCCAGTAAAAATGATGGCGAGCACAATTGCGCGCAGAGGCCACGGCCACGCGCCGATTTGGTTGGGGTCTAGCTTGCGGAGTTCGTCGAGGTTCATTGGCCGGCCTCAGGCGTCGGCGCACCCGGGCTGATCTGCCGGGCCTGCAGCGTGAACTCCTGCGCGCGGTCCGCCGCGTTGCCGACACGCTGGATGACGTCGAGGCGCCCGATGGACAGGTAATCCGAACCCTCAATCGCGCGCATGTATGCGCTGACGCGCGCGCTCGATTGGGCGACGCCCTTGATTTCGAGGTTCGAGCCAGTTTGCGCGAGCGAAGTGAGGTGCACACCGTCCGGCAGCGTGGTTACGAGCTCCTCAAACAGGTGAACAATCTCAGGCCGGCTGGTCTGTAACTGCTCGATGATGTTCATGCGCGCGAGCAATGAGGCTTTGCGCTGCTCCAGTTCGCGGATTTCAGCGATGCGCGCGTCGAGCGCCTTGATCTCGTTCTCCAGATAAGCATTTCGTGCTTGCTGGTGTTGGATGATGCCGTTTACGGCCTGCATCGCGACGTACACGAACAACGCGCCGACCGCGACAACCACGATGGCCGAAATGCCGAACGCCTTTTGCTGCTCCTTGAGCCGCTCTTCGCGCCATGGCAGTAGGTTTATCCGCGGCATCAGTCGAAACTCCGCAACGCGAGACCACACGCAATCATCAGCGCCCCCGCGTCGCTCTCCGCGAGCTGCGCCTTCGCGCCGGCGGAAACTTTCATCTCGCCGAATGGATTGCCGACGAGCGTCGACACGCCGGTTCGCTCCGCGATCAGCGTGTCGACCCCTTGAATTGCCGAACACCCACCGCAGATGATGACCTGGTCGAGCGTCTCGTAATCGCTGTTCGAAGAGAGGAAGAACTGCAACGAGCGGTTGACCTGCTGCGCCATGTCCTCCATGAACGGACGCAGTAACTCTTCGTCGTAGCTGTCAGGCAGGCCGCCGTGCTTCTTCGCCTTGCCGGCTTCTTCAAAGTTCAGCCCGTAGTGGCGCATGATTTCTTCGGTTAGCTGGCGGCCGCCGAAAGCTTGGTCGCGCGTGTAGATGATCCGGAGATCGTTCAGGACGCTGAAGGTCGTGGTCGTAGCGCCAAAATCCACGATCGCAATCGTGCGCTCGACGCCAAGGTCCGGCATCTGCCAGGTAAGCAGCCGGCAGGCGTTTTCAAGCGCGTACGCTTCGATGTCGACGACTTTCGCGGTTAGTCCGGCTGCCTCGAGCACCGCCTGGCGCTGCTCGACGTTTTCTGAGCGGGTCGCGGCGAGCAGCACGTCAACGAGGTCGCCGTCCCCGCGCGATGGGCCCATGATTTCGTAGTCGTAGCTGACTTCCTCGAGCGGGAACGGGATGTACTGGTCCGCCTGCATCTCGATCTGCTCACCCATCTCGGCATCCTTCAGGTTGCCGGGCATGGTGATGACCTTCGTGATGACCGCTGCACCGCCGATGGCGATCGCTGCATTCTTGACCTTGGTGCCGGCGCGCTTCACCGTCCGGCGAACCGCCTCAGCGGCGGCTTCGACGTCGACAATCGACTTTTCGTTAATCGCGCCCGCGGGCATACCTTCCGCCGCATACGCCTCGACGCGGAAGCCATTCCCCTGGCGGCTGAGCTCCACGAGCTTGACCGCCGACGAACTGATGTCCAGCCCAATCAACGGCTTCGATTTTCG
>CAYXYM010000038.1:0-5194 GCA_964469285.1 uncultured Gammaproteobacteria bacterium
CTTCGCCGAGCAACACCATGTTCGACGCGCCGAACGGGGCACGCTGGCCGAACAGGTAGGTGGCCTTCAATTGCGCCTGACCGACTTTGTGACGCACGAATGCCGGGACAATCTCGCCGGCGCCGTAATTGCCGAGCTGCGACATGAACGGGCTGTTCGGCAGCGCAACGTTCAACGGCGACAGCGCCGCGAACAGGAGTTCGACGTCGTCGACCTGCAGCGGCATGTCTGGACGATAGGAGTACTCGCCCTGCAATGCGATGCCGGCCATCACGGTATTGAAGCTGATGCCGTACAGCGTGATTTCCTCGGGGTATTCTAGGAAATAACGGCCGGTTGACGGCGATGTGCCCGTGACCGCGATGCCGCTCAACAGCGGCAGCCGGCTGTGGTACTGCAATGCGTACAGGCCGAACTCGGTGTCGAGCGACGGCATGAACCACCGCAGCGCGGCACCGTACTGACCCGAGTCATCGGGCGTGTTTGCCGGCGCCTGCGCGACAGCAGCGCCCGCGCCGATTGCCTGCTCGAGCGTGAGCTGGCCGAAACCGAGCACGACCGGATCGGCACCGCGGCCCACGAAGTCCTGCGTGCTCCAGTAAGTGCCCGACGGGTCGGTTCTCACTTCCTTCCACTCGGCCTGCCAGAACAACTCCAGCGACAGGTCATTGGTGATGCCAATCGAGCTCCAAACGGAGTTCACGGGCAGGAACGCCTCGCGAAGTTCCGCGCCGGCGACCCGGAGGTTGGCGACATCCACCGGGTTGATGACGTTGATACCGCCCTGGATGAACGTGCTCTCGCCCCAGCTGACGACCTGCTTGCCGACGCGCAGCGAAATAGGCCGTTGCGATTCGCCGACGGTCCAGTCGCCGTAAATAAAGGCGTCGAGCAAGTCGCCGCGATTGCCGATCCAGTCACGCGCGTCGGGGTGGAGCTCCGCCTTGTCCGCGTTTTCGAAATCGTAAAAATAGAACGCGCGCGCGAAGAAGCCCATGTTCTGGCCGCGCAACGACAACTCGCTCGTGATTTTCGCAGCGTTGCTGATCAGGTCGCCGTCGTCGTAGTTCAGGTTGCCGTTGTCGCTGTTGACCGAGAATGCACCGGGCGCAGCGATGAATTGGGCAGGCGTCATCGCGGCCGTCGCCGGATTGATGTTCGCCTTGCCGACCAGGCCCTCGTCCCGTTCTTCGACGCGCCACTGCAGGCCGTACGACAGCGTCGTATCGAGGTTGCCCTCAAGTGAGCCGAGATTGAAGTCGGCCGCCATCGCGCCGGGAGCGGTCACCAACACCGCACCTGCCACCGCCGCCAGTAGTTTGCTTTTCATGTTATTCATCCCCCAGGACGACAGCAGCATTAGTGATCGGAATCGTCGTTCCGAATGTCGCCATGAATGTCGCCATTTGCGTCTGCATCTCGACCGTCGCGGCCCCCGATGCGGCCGGGCTCAGAATCGAGCCGTGGTCACCCTCGGTGAACCGGACGATTCCCCAGACACCCGCTGCGTCCGTCGTCGTTTCCGTAATCGATTCAAGACCCATCACCGCGGCGAGCGGCTCGGTGCCCGAGAGCGGCGCGGTCGCGACGCTGTTCGGCACCACCTGGTCTGGCAGGTTCGCATCGCCGTCGCCGACGACCTCGATCATGTGGATCGGCGAATTCGCCGCCGCACGCGCGCCGTGGTTAATCGGGTCGGCGGAGTCAATCACCGTCTGCGCGGCGAACATGAATGAATCGTAAGCCGGCGTGCCGGCGTTGACGCCCGCCGCCGCGAGTCCTGCGCGGATGCGCGGCCCGAAGCTCACCGACGCGTCGAGCAAGCGCGCGATACCGCCGCCCGGCATCGCGAGCGTCGCCGTCGAGACCGCATCGGACGCGCTGAGCGCACCGGTACCGACCATCGCGCCAAGCGAATGGCCGACAAAATGAATCGCCGTCGCGTCGAAGGTGTGTGCGTCGACGGTCGCGAGCTCCGGGATTGTCGCGAACACGGTCAGCAGGTCTGCCTGTGCTTGACGGAGATTGTCACGCGCGGTCAACAGGCGCGCGAGGTTAATCGTATGACTGCCGGAGCCGTCAATCGTGCCATCGGGTCCCGGCGCGCCCGTTGCGTTGTCGATGAGGTCGACATCGAACGTGCGCTCGGTCGCCGCGAAGCCCGGCGTTGCGTGCACGCCCGCGGGATTTCCCGCATAGAACGGGCTCGTTGTGTCCGTCACGCCGTGCAACGGCTGGTCGATGGAGATGACTGCGCGGCCTGCACCCGCCGATGCATCCGCCATTGCGAGCATCTGCGTGCGGTTGCCGGTGATGCCGTGTTGGAACACCACGACCGGCCAACCCTCGGCCGGCATGGTTCCCGCGGCCGGGACCGTCATCACGACCGGCACGCGCTGCGTGCTGCGCACGACGGGCGTCGGGTTGAAGCGCGTGAGGTTGCTGCCGGCCTGGCCTTGCCAATGACCGGACAAGATGCGCGTCGGATTCGGCGCAGCCGGGTCGTCGGCCGGTGCTTGCAGGTAATACGGCAGATCAATCCAGCCAAAGTAGATGTTCGCGGCACCCGCGCCGCCGATTGCAGCGGTGGTCAGGCCGCTCGGCGCCAGCAGGTGGTCCGCGGGTTCCGCGGCCGCAGCGACCGCATCGATCACGTGGGTGATCGACTGCGTGCTCACGGTCCAGGTCAGGACCATGTGCGAGCGGTTGATACCGGCAGCGGCCGACACGGCGGTCTCCAACGCGTTCGTCAGCTGGCGCAGCGGTTCAAGCGCCTGTGCGTTCGCATCCGGCAGCACCGTCGTGTTGTTGCCATCGCCGTCGATGAGCGGATCGGCGTTCTTCGTGATTGCGTATATCTGCGACGGCGTGACGGGGGCGCCGTCGGTGCCCTCAATCGCATTCGTCAGCACCACAACGTAATCCGATGCGCCCGCGAGCGGTGCCGTAGGCATGATCACCAGCGTCTGTCCGGTCGTATCACCCGGGGTCATGAACGCAACGAACTCGCCCGGCGCACTGAGCTCGCGCTCGACGCCCGTCACTGCGCCGCCGGGGCCGGACAGCGTCACCTCAAAGACCTTCACGCTCTGGCCGGGCACGACGGTCGTCGGGTCGACCGCGGCGGAGAAACGCGTCACCATCGGCGCGACCGTCGACCAACCGTCGAGGGCGCTGATCGCGACCGTCGGGTCACCGAAGTTGGTCGCGTCGGCAACGGGCGGATTCAGCGTGCCGTCGGTCGAGCCGAGGTACGCGAGATTGTTCGGGGTCGGCAACGCGCCGATGGTTGGATCGAACGTCGCGGTCGGCCCGATCGCCGTGATCGGCGTCCCGTCCGGCTGCGTCGGCACCACGACGGGGACGGCGCGCGATTCTTCAGGATCCGTGGAACACCCTGCAATCAGCAGGGAGGCGATGACTGCGCTGAGGAGCGACGACTTTTGCATGTTCTGTTACCTGTATCAGGTGGTCACCTGACTTTAAACAAGCGTTGGGGAAAAGACTAGAGTTTTAAACAGCGTTCGGAAACCGCCCTGTGGGTCAGTCCCCGCCGCTCAGCCAGTCGTCGGCGGGCTGCTTGCCGACGGCGCTGGTCATGTCGCGCAGGCGGCGGGAAAGCAGCCATGCGAGCGACTGAAAGAAGCGGCCGTAGAACGCGGGATTGTCGCGAATAATGGACTGCACCGTCGCGTGGTCGATGAACAGGACCTGTATTTCGGTAAGCGCGACGAGGCTGACTTCCGCGGGCATCGATTCGATGAACGACATCTCGCCGAAGATCGCGCCGGCCTCAAGCTCGGCCACCGTCAGCGCGAATCCGGCCGAGTCGCGGCGCACGGCAGCCGTCCCCATCTCGATAATCATGATGCCGCGCGGCGTGGAGCCAGCGGCGAGCAGCGTATCGCCTTCAGCGAATTTCTGGACCTTGGCGCCTGCCTTCAGGGTGTCCCATTCCGGCCCCCGCAGGAATTTGAACGGATTCTCCATTGCCCCCTCCTGTGACGCCACCAGCCCAGTAGGCCGACCGCGACCAACAAGCCGCCGTGACCACCGCCCCCACTATTGTTGACCGGCGGCGGCGGTGGCGCCACCGGCGGATCACGACTCAGTTCGACTTCCAGAGCATAACTGACTTCGCCCTCATACGCGTACACACCGATGTACCAATCGCTCGGCGTCGTGCTGTCGTTGGCGTCACAGTACTCGTCGGCCATCCCGCTCTCCCATGAGCGGCAGCCGTAGTGTGTCTCGCTCGGCAGATCGCCCTCGCGCATGTACAAGTCCGCGTCGCCAGCGAACACCGTGAGCCACGTCTCGATGCGATTCAGATTGGCATTGGGCAGCGTAATACTGAAATAGTGCCATTCGCCCTCGGCGAGTTCGTCGTGCACGGTGTCGCCATCGGCAATCGGCGTGACGGCGGGCGGTTCCGGCGGCGGCACGCCGCCGTCGCCCGGGTCGAGCCACGGCACGAACGTGTCATACGCTTGATCCAATCGGCCGTACCAGTCCGGCTCCGTCAACGCCGAACAGGACGCGCCGCCGCCGTGCAAGGTGCCAATGAATTCGTATGCGCCATTGAACAGACCCGCGCCGCTGCTGCCGCCCTCGGTGGTGCCGTCGCTCCATTCGACCCGCAGGTGCGAGCCGTTCGCCGCGTGCGTGCCGCTGCTGTACTCCGTGAAATCGGTGATGGTGCCGTCCGCGTATTTTTTAAGATCGCCGGCTGGGTGGTGGACGCTCGTGACGGCCGCGCTGCGCAGCGGCGGATTCGCATTCCAGGCGGACAACAGCGTGTCGGGCGCCGGCGTCTGGTTCAACAGCAACAAGATCATATCGTTCGCCGCCGCCGTCGCGAGCAGGTCCGCACCACCGGTCGTGGTGTTCGCCGCAACGAAGCCGCCGGTCGGTGTCGCGCCACTACACGTCGCACGCTCGAAATGCCAGTAAAACGTCATGGACTGCGCTTCGGCGTCCGTTCCGATGCAATGGTTCGCCGTCGTGAACAGCGGTGACCCATCGTCTGACAGATTGTTCACGAGCGTGCCGGAACACAGGAACGTGCCCGGGTCCCCTTCGTCGTCGAAGCTGTCGAACGTGTATTTCGCGACCGCCTTCGCGACCTCGGTCCAGTTCGCATCGGGATGGCAGGCGATGTCGAGATTGCAATCCCCCGCATCGCCAACGTTAT
>CAYXYM010000039.1:0-4957 GCA_964469285.1 uncultured Gammaproteobacteria bacterium
CGAGCAGCACGCCGCCGCGCCCCTCGTCAATGGTCCGCACGTCTTCGGATCGTTCGAGACGGCTCAGGAATCCCGCGGGCCAGAGGCGCCGGTTCAGCCGCACCGAGATGGGACCGCGTTCGAGCATCCGGATGACGCGCACGTTTTCGATCAACTGCCACACCTGCACGCCGACAAACTTCAGATGCAACGACACGAGTTCGTCGCGATTGAGCACGCCAGAAGGGACCGGATCGTCAGGCCGGTACGCAGCATCGCGCCACAGCTCCTCGAGGAATTGCGTCGCGTCGATGGTCGCAGCCATCTGCAGCGGCGCGTAATGTGGAATGTCCTCGCCGTGCGGCACCCGGCGCAGCGGCAGGCGCAGCAGCGGCGCCGTCCGTTCGATGAACGCGGCAAGACGCATCCGCCCGACGAGCGCGATCAACACCCGGAACACCGGCCCGTGCAACCTGCCGTACGGGTCGTAATAGATCCGCTGCAAGCGGCCACTTCCGCTCAGCACCGCTTGAAGGATGCTGATCAATCGAAATCGTGTCAGCAGCACGATCTCGCGCGGCTCAGTGCTCATGACCGTCCAGTTCGGCTGCGATGGCGGCGGCAATCCGCCGGTTGGCCGCCGGCGTCACGTGGGCGAAATCGATGAAAAACTGGGCGTCCCGATCCGAGAGGATGCCACTCAGGTTCCGGTATCGGACGATGCCGAGCGCCCGAACCTGTTCGTCGACGTGCGCATAGAAACGCTGAAACGAGACGCGGAGCGTCTCGTCGAGGCGCAGGTAGCTGACGTTGGGGATCCCGACATAGGCAACCGGCTGCAGGAAGAAGTAGGTGCGCACGCCGGCGCGATCGCCCAGGTCCTGAATGGCGCGCCACGTGCGCACCATCGTCGCCGCCGCCGCATCGGCCTGCCGATCGTCTTCGCAACGATAATGCGGTGATGCGCGCGGACGAAACAGCACGGCCGAGACGATCTGCGCGAAATCGGCCATCCGCGGCTCCGATCCGACGCGGTACTCAATCTTGTCTTTCATCCGCGCGAACTCCAGCGTCGCGCCGTCACGCCCGGGATTGACGCAGGACGCATGAGCGTCGTTGATCCCGTCGTAAAAAACAGCGAGCTGCGGCGGCCGCCCGTCACGCACTTCGACAAAGAACTGCATGTAATCCTGCATGACGTTGTAGCCCGCTTCGCCGAAGTTGCGCACGCGGAAAGCTCGGTCCGGCCGCGCCGCCAGGTGCGCGGGAATCGTCTCTTCGTCGGAGACGCCGGTGCCCCACATCGCGGAGCCGCCGAACATCGCGAGCGCGGGGGCATCCGGCCGGCTCCCGGGCGTGACGCGATACCCGTCGACGATGTTGATATAACGACCGGCGAAATCCCTGCGGCGCCATCCGATATAGTCGACGTAGGTCTGCCGCGAGCTGGAACGAAACTCGTCCCAATACGCGCGCGCGTTGGGATCGGTCCGGTACATCGGTAACGTCAGGTAGACATCGTTCGCCGTATCGGCGGGCCACCAGCGCTCGGCGAATCGTCGCGAGACGATCAGGAGCGATGTCGCGCCTTCGAACACGAGCAGCAGCGCAACCAGCACCGCGACATTGAACGCGACCGTCCGAATGATCCGCATTTACCGCTTGCGTGCCTCCTGCCCGACGCGCCGGCACGCGTCCGCGATTCGCTCGAGTTCGGCAGCCGACAGATCCTGGTGCACGGGCAGGCACACCAGAGATTCGAGCCAGCGGCGCGAACCCGGATACCGCGACCAATCGATGTCCGCCAGCACTTCGAAACCTGGCCACAGGAACGCGCCAATGCCGGCCCTCCAGAGCGCCGCGGCGGACGCCGCCGGCCGATCCATCTGCACCGGCAGCACGAGCGGAACGGAACCGCGAGGAAGATCCGGGAACGGCACGGCGACGCCGGGCGTACCGGCCAGCAGGTGCAACGCCAGCGTCCGGTAGTTCCTGCAGCGCCTGTCCGCAATGGCATCGACATCCAGTGACTGCAGCGCCCGCAGCGTCGTTGCCGAGATCGGCTCTTCATCGTCCGCATGCCACGCCTCGGGACCTCGGACGGGATCGAGCTTCTCGCGGGCCCACTCAACGAGCGCACAGTAATAACGACCGAGCACCGACGGCCCGATACGCTCCGCGAGCAGCAGCCAGTGGCGCAAGGTCACCTTCCGTGAGACGCGCGCGCCGACCCCGTTCCCGTCGATACCGCGCCCGAGCAGCATGCCGCCCGAGGCGACGGGCAGTGGTTTACGGAAGCTGAAGATCGCCCAGTCGCCGAGGTACCCGGTCGAGGAACCGTCGCGTCCCGGCTTCAGCAGATGTGCGCAGTCCTCTATCAGCGTCACACCGGCGGCGCGCAATTGCGCAGACAGGTCGTCGAGCGGTTGCACAAGGCCGAAAAAATGCGCGACGAGGACCGCATCGCCGGCTCGGAGGCGCAGGGTGTCGCGGACCGGCCGAAGCTGGTTGTCGATGTCGTACAACGCCGGTTCATAGCCAGCGGACTGCGCGACGGGAACGATCCCACGACAGATGAACGCCGGAATCCACAGGCGCCGGCCATTGACGGCGGGCTCGCGTCGCAGCGCCTCATACAGCGCGCGCCGGCCGCTGTGGCACAACCAGAACCCGACGTTTCCCGCAATCGCGGCGGCCGCAGCCGGGTCGGCCGTCCCGCGCAACTGGCGCCAAATCCATTCGCCCCGTGGTTTGCCGCTGATCGGACGCGCGGCGCTGCGCGCCATGAAGGTCAACATGATGCAACCGGAGCCGCGTGTTGCACCGTCACACGCAGTTCGTCGAGGCTACATTGCGGGGTGAAGCCGAACCGCCGGATGCGAGCCGTGTCAAGCGTTGACCCGGCGAACAACTTTGCGAACCTGGCGCGAACCGAGTCGCGCGAGCGCGCGGGCAGCACACTCGACAGCAGACGCACCGCTACGTCCAGCGGCGCGACCGGAACCGGCACCGCCAGTCGCGCACCATCGATCGACGCTATCGTTTCGCGCACCTCCGCTTGCGAATAGGCGCGGGCATCGGCAACGTTGTAGACACCTGCCGGACAGCCGTCGCCGAGCGCGTGCCGCACCGCGGCGACCGCGTTTTCGACATGACACAAGCTGAACGCGGGCTGCGGCCCGGCAATCCGCAGCAGCAGCCGATTCCCGGTAAGCGGCACGTAGGCGCGGACTCTGACATCCGCAAGGAATTCGTCCCCGTAAATGATGGGAAACCGCAACACCACGACGTCTTTGCCCCCGGCGATCGCTGCGAAACAGAGGTCTTCGGCGTCGCGCTTGCTCGACGCGTACGGGCCGACAGGACGCCGCGGCGCTTCTTCAGCGACGTCGCGTCCGGGGTCGTCTCCGTAGACCACCGATGAACTGAAGAACACCACGCGCCGCGCGCCCGCAGCCGCCGCCTCGTCGAGCACGTGATGCACACCGAGGCGGTTCACGCGGTCGAACGCCGCTGCCGGGACGCGCGCGCCCCGCGGATGCGCGATCGCCGCCAGGTGTACGACCGCATCCAGCGCCGGGAGCGACTGAAAAAAGCTGCGCACCGCGGCCCGATCGGTCACGTCGAGCGCCCGCAACGTTCCGCCGCCGCTCGCGCGACTCGTACCGGCCACGGCCCACCCGGCTGCCTCAAGCGCCGCAACGACTCGGCGGCCCACGAAGCCGCTCGCCCCCGTGACGACAACGCTACGCAAGCAGCTTCGCGCGCGCATCGGAAAACGTCGCGAATTCCCAGCCGCGCTCGCGCAGCAGCCGCACCAGCCGGGCCACGCGCGGCAGCGCCTTGTGGCGCCCCATCTGAAAGCGCACCCGGTTCGACAGCGACGTGCCGGGAGGAAACGACGGCAGGTCGCGAGCGGAACATTCGAACGGGTGAATGAAAAAGACGAAGACCCGCGCCTGCTCGAGGTACCGCGTCGTCATCGCGCGAAGCAGCGACCACGGAAACATGCGGAAGTAGCCGCCCCCCGAAAACGGTACGCGTATCGATCCCAGGGACGCCGTCGGCACCTCGAACTCGACGAAGTCGTTGCCGGGCGCGCGCCGCACGCCCTCGCACACGTCGGGCCAGTCGCTCACGTCCATATGGACGTACAAAGGGTGCGAGTCGAAACGAATCCAGCTCGAATCGTAGGAGAAGCCGATCTCCGGCAACCGTCGTACTTTTTCACCATCCATCGAAAAGCACGGCGCGCGATAGCCGCGCATCGGCACGCCGAGCAGCTGCTCCATGGCCTGCTTCTCAGCGGACAACTCGCGGAGGAAGTCCGACACCGGCATGTCGTTCACGAGCCGGTGGTCCGGCCCGTGCGAAGCCATCTCGTGTCCGTTGGCAATCAGCGACCGGATGGCCGCGGGATTCTGGCGCGCGACGTCACCCACGACGAAGAAGGTGGCCGGGACGCGCCCGGCCGCAAGCACGTCGGCGAAGCGCTCGACCCCATCCAGCATCGAGGGTTCCGTCTGCCGCTGCCGCTGGAAGTACTCGAGGTGATACCAATCCTCGACATCCATGCTGAGCAACGCCAGTTTCGGTGCCGCCGTCACCAGGCGCTGCGGCCCCCGTCAACCACCAGCGTGGCACCGGTCATGTACGACGAGGCATCGGAGACGAGGAAGAGCACGGCCCCTTTGTACTCGTCCAGGTGCGCCATCCGTCCCATCGGAATCAACGCCGACAGTCGATGGACGAAATCTTCGTCCTGCTGATCACGCACGCCGCCTGGCGCGATCGCATTCGCCCTGATGCCCTGGCCGGCCCAGTACGTCGCGACGTAGCGGGTCAACCCGATCAGTCCTGCCTTCACGACCGAGTACGACACCGGCTTCGCCGGTTGTTGGTGGTCGGCCAGGCCGGGCTGCCGGTAGATCCGCTGGTCGGGTGCAATCAACGCGAGATCCGACGCGATGTTGAGGAT
>CAYXYM010000040.1:0-3122 GCA_964469285.1 uncultured Gammaproteobacteria bacterium
CAATGTCGGGTTCCGCTTTGATGTACTTCCTGAATGGATTACAGGCCACCCCGGGGCCCGCGATCGTCAGAATGATGCGTCGCCCCGCCGTCACTAAAATCGGGTGATTACCCGATACCTCAGCCCTACCCCCATTACTAAAGTGATTCCCTGATACGGAAAGGGTCCGGAACCGGGCTCCGTCGGGGTTCACGCCCACGAGAGCGCCTTGTTCTAGAATGTTCGCAGGGGAACATATGGTCGCGCGCGACCGCGCGGAGGGAATGAATCAATGAGCACCAAGTCTACCAAGAGCCGAGCGAAAACGGCGGAACAAGTCGCCGCCGGCGAAAGCCACGTCGAGGTCCTCCGAGAGCTCGTCGCCCACTTGCGCCAAGGGCGCAGCCCGCTCCGCGAAGAGTGGGCGCGCCGCATCATGGGTGCACGCTTCCTGACCGCGATGACCAACGACGAAATCCTCGCCGAGGTCAGCTCGGTCTACGATAACTACCTCGGGGCGCTTGAGACCGGGTCGATCGAGGCCCTCGAAGCCTACGCGCGCGACCTGTCCGAGCGCATCATCCCTCGGGGTGTCGAGACGCACGAAGTCGTCGGTATCGTGCTCCTGCTCCGCGACGTGCTCGCACGATCGCTGTTCTCGAAATACGGCGCCAACGAAAAGGTACTCACCCGGGTCCTCGACGCCTACGAGCCCGCTGCGAACCGGATTGCTAACACGGTGGCGGTCGGCTTCGTGCAAGAGCGCGAGCGCATTATCCGCCAGCAGCAGGAGGCCATCCGCGAACTCTCCACGCCGGTGCTCCCGGTCCGCGAGCGACTCCTGATTCTGCCGATCATCGGCATCATCGACCCGCAGCGCGCACGCCAGTTGACCGAGCAGTTGCTGCGCGGCATCCGCGTGAACCGCGCGAAAGTGGTCGTGATGGACCTCACCGGTGTGCCGGCCGTCGACGCGGCGGTCGCGAACCATTTGGTGCAGACCGTCGAAGCCGCGCGTCTCGTCGGCGCGGACGTCATCGTGACCGGCCTTGCGCCGGAAATCGCGCAGACGCTCGTCACCATCGGCGTTGACCTCGGCAAGATGGCAACTGTCGGCGACCTGCAGGGCGGCATCGAAGAAGCAGAGAAACTGCTCGGCTATAAGGTCGTGCCCATCAACGACTCGGTAGAGTAGTCATGGACGTACCTGTCCTCAAACAGCGCGATTACCTCATCGCCTCGGTGCAGGCCGTGCTGACCGACCGCGACCTCGTGGTCCTTCGCGACCGGCTCGTCGAGCAAGTCGGCTACTACCGCTCAGTCGGCGTCATCCTCGACGTGACCGGGCTCGATGTCATGGATTCATTCTCCGTGCGCACGCTCAGAGACATGGCGCACATGATTCGTTTAAGGGGGGCGGACACGGTCATTGTCGGTATCCAGCCGGAAGTCGCGTTCTCGATGGTGCAACTGGGACTGAGCCTTGAAGGCGTGCCCACCGCATTGGACCTCGAGGAAGGGCTGGCCTACCTGGACAGCAGACCAAAACGAAACCACACGCGCGCAAAATGACAACGGAGACCGATCTCCTCCGCCATCGCGGCGGAGAGGCGGTAGGCACTTTGGACGAAACAGCGACGATTGCGATAGATGCCGTAGCTGACATCGTCACCGCACGCCAGCGGGGGCGTGAAATGGCGTTGCGGATTGGTTTCTCCGAGACCGAGTCGACGCTGATCGCAACCATCATCTCCGAACTCGCGCGCAACATCGTGCTTTACGCTCAAAGCGGTGAAATCAAGCTTGAGCGCGCGACATCCGGCGAACGCAGCGGGCTTGTCATCACCTGCCACGACAACGGCCCGGGCATTCCAGACATCCAGCGCGCGATGGTCGGCGGCTATTCAACGTCGGGCGGACTCGGGCTTGGCCTATGCGGCGTGCAACGCATGGTCGACGAACTCGACATCGATACGAAGGTCGGTAAAGGCACCACCATTACCGCGAAGAAATGGCTGTACTAACGACACGCTCCGCGGAATGGGCATCGGCGTTCGTAACGTTGCCAGGCGAGGCGCAGTGCGGTGACCGGCATTTCGTTGCGGACATCCCCGAAGGCACACTGATAGCGGTCGTCGACGGCATCGGCCACGGTGATGCGGCCGCATTCGCGGCCGAACGCGCCATTGAGGTCATCGATCGATACGGGGCCACCGAGCCCATTGAGCTTTTGATGCAGCGCTGCGACGACGCGCTGCGTACGACGCGCGGCGCCGCCATCAGCATCGCGCACTTCGCCGCCGAAGAACGCATGCTCAACTGGCTCGCCATCGGCAACGTCGCGGGCCGGGTACAGCGTCGTGCGCCGGTCACCCAGTTCCCACACGAATCGCTGCTACTCCGCCCAGGGGTCGTGGGCCGCCGCCCTCCCCGCGCACAGCCCTCGTCGGTGCGCATCGGTCGCGGCGACGTCGTGATCTTTGCCACCGACGGCATCGATCCCGATTTCATTGAGGGCATCGAAGTTGAGGACCATGTCGAAAAGATCGCCGAAACCCTGCTTGCGACACACGGCAAGTCGAACGACGACGCCCTCGCCTTCGTAATCCGGCTCCTGGCGTAGTGGAAACCGACCTTTTCGAACAGTACCAACGGGCGCTCGGGGAGTACCTCGCCCGCGGCGGCGAGGCGCCGTTGAACGAAGCGTACGAGCTGGGGCGCAGCGCGCTGTCGTCCGGCAAGGGTCTACTCGAGGTTGTGAGCATGCACCAACTGGCGACTGTCGCGGCGCTGAACGGACGCGGCGATGGCGCCGCCGATCTCGTGGGCGGCGCGGGGCGATTTCTGATCGAGAGCCTGTCGCCTTACGAAGTGCTACAGCTCGGGAACCGCGAGTCCAATGCGGCGCTCCGCCGCCTGAACCAGATTCTTGAGGAAGAGGCGAAGCGTATCGCGCACGTGTTGCACGACGAGGCCGCGCAGATGCTCGCGACCGTCTACCTCGAATTGTCCGACATGATGCGCGAAGCGCCCGAGTCACTACACGACCATGTGAAGCGCATCACGTCGCACCTCGACACCGTGCGGGAGCAGCTCAGACGCTTGTCGCACGAACTCCGGCCGCCGATTCTGGACCAACTCGG
>CAYXYM010000041.1:0-2633 GCA_964469285.1 uncultured Gammaproteobacteria bacterium
CCATCGTGAAGGAGTTGTCGACCGCGGAGTGGCAGAGGGCGCACGTGATGCCGACGCGAGTAAGCTGCCCCGCGTCAACCGTACCCCGGACCCCCACGACCGCGTTCAGCCGCAGCAGTTCGATGGTCACGGCGGGATTGGCCAGGTCAACCTGCCCGGCCTGCAGCGCAGCGATGATTTCCGGCGGCAACGCCTCGACATCGACCTTGAGGCCCACCGCCAGGGCGGTCGCCGGGGAGACCGTTGCAATAGCTTCGTGCATTCGCAATACATCGGTCCACAACTGCTCGTCGCCGAAAGTGTCGAAACGGAAGATCTCTTTGCCCTCTTCGGCAAGCGCACTGAGTGACTCGACGCTTTGCGCTACCGCGTCGCGGGGTGCCTGCGCCCGGGCATTTCCTCGTTCGTCGGCACGCGATCCGAGCCCGACGAACAGCGCAAGTCCGATCAGGACGGAAACCGCCACCGGGAGAATCGTTTTGCGTCTCATGGAAATCCTTTCCGCGGACTGTTGATCGTCGATAAAAGACTATCCAGTCCGCGGCGGCGGCGCCTCTGTGCAGTAGCGAACGCAAGTCGGGAGAGAATATTTACCGACTCGTGGAATAGGAAGCGCGGACGAAATGTGCGCTTGCAGCGCGCTGCGCCACTCTGCCCGCGGCTGGCTGGACGCGTGTGGACTAGAGGACCCGGCAGGCTTCCTCGAACGTCAGCCGCGGATTTCTCGGAAACACCTTCGCCGGATCGGCCTTGCCGAGATTGATGAGGAAGTTCGACTTCCAGCGCCCATCGGCAAAGAACGCCGCATCCACCTTGGCGTTGTCGAACCCGGACATCGGTCCGCAGTCCAGGCCGAGCGCGCGCGCGGCGATGATGAAGTAAGCGCCCTGCAAAGAACCGTTGCGCAGCGCCACGCGATCATTGCTGGCCTGCTTGCCCTCGCCCTCGAAGCCGTCCTTGGCTTTCGGATTGTTGGGAAAGGACTTCGGCAGGAATTCGTAGAAACGCGAATCGTAGGCGATGATCGCCGTCACCTGCGTCTTCATGGTCTTGTCGAGGTTGCCCGGCGAGAGCGCCGGCGCGAGCTTCTCTTTCGCCGCCTTGGAGCGCACGAACACGATGCGCATCGGCTGCGTGTTCATGGTCGTCGGCCCCCACTTCATCAGGTCATACACCTCCCGCAGCTTCTCGTCGCTCACCGGCGTATCGAGAAATCCCTGCGGCGTGTGCGCGTCGCGAAAGATCAGGTCCTGCGCTTTGTCGTCGAGCATTGGAGCCTCCTCGGTCGATGTTAGCATCGGCGCCATGCAGCTTGCGCAGTGGATTCGCCCCGGCGATGGCGTGATTTTCGGCCAGGCCACCGCCGAGCCGCAAACGCTGGTCGAAGCATTGGTCGCGCAACGCGAAGCCTTCGCCGGGGCAACGCTCTTCATGGGCGTAAATTGGTCGGGCACGGTAAGGCCGCAACACGCCGACCACTTGCGACTCACCGCCTACTGCGGCTCGGGTCACAACCGCAAGCTCGCCGACGCGGGCGTGTTGGACATCCATCCGCACCCCTACTCGCAGCTGGCGTCGCTCCTGCGTTCACGCAAGATCCGCGCCGACGTGGTTCTGGTCCAGGTGAGCCCGCCGAACGCGAAGGGCGAGTACAGCCTGGGGCTTGCCGCCGAGTATTTGGTCCCCGCGCTCGAGGTCGCCCGTACAGTGATCGCGGAGGTCAACGACCGGGTGCCGTGGACCTACAGCGACCGGCTGCTGAAGCGCGAGGACTGCGCGGCGCTCTTCGAGACTTCTCGCGAGCCCGTCGCCCTGCCCTATGGCGCACCGGGACCGCAAGAGTTGGCCATCGCGCACAATGCGCTCGGCTTCATTCCCGTTGGCGCGACGCTGGAGACGGGTCTGGGCGCCCTTCCGGATGCCGTACTGCGGCTCCTCGGGGATCACAAGGACCTGCGCATCCATTCGGGCTCGGTCGGCGACGGCGTCGTCGAGTTGCTGGACAAAGGCGTCGTCTTGGAGGTCGACGGCGGGACGCTCATGGGCACGCGTCAGCTCTTCGAGCATGCGCGCGACAACCCACGGTTGCGCGTGCGCTCCGTCGAGTACACGCACCATCCGCGCGTGCTGGGCGGCATTGAGCGCTTCGTGGCGATCAATTCGGCGATCGAGGTGGATTTCACCGGGCAGGTGAACGCCGAGGTGGCCAAGGGCAGCTATCTCGGCGCCGTCGGCGGTGCGCTCGACTTCGTGCGCGCCGCGAACCACTCTCCCGGCGGCGTGTCCCTCATGCTGCTGCCCGCGGCACGCATCGTGGAACAGTTCCAGGGCCCGGTATCCACGCCGCGCAGCGAGGCCGGCGTCATCGTGACGGAGCGCGGCGCGGCAGACTTGCGCGGCCGTACGCTGAAGGAGCGCGAGCGACTCATGCGCGAGCTCAGCGGAACTCGCTAAGCTCCTTCACCGTCCAGAACGGCGCCACTGCGAGCCCCACGGCGCAAACCGACAGCGCGAATCCGGCGAGATAGCCCCCGCTGAGATCGTGCAACACGCCGCCCATCAAGGACCCGAACGCCGCGCCGATGGCGTTCGCGGAATAGATCAAGCCGTAGATGGTTGCCACCTTGGGACCG
>CAYXYM010000042.1:0-6245 GCA_964469285.1 uncultured Gammaproteobacteria bacterium
GGACCCGATGACGGGGGCGTGGAAATCGCGGGCCGGGTCGGCCTCGCGCATCGCCGGTTGTCCATCATCGACATCGCCGGCGGCCACCAGCCGATGGCGAATCGTGCCAGAAACATCTGGATTGCATTCAACGGCGAGATTTATAACTTCCGCGAGCTGCGCGCCGAGCTCGAGGCGTTTGGCCGCGCGTTCGCAACCCGATCCGACACAGAAGTGGTGCTACAGGCGTATGAACAGTGGGGCGAAGGGTGCGTGTCACGGCTGCGCGGTATGTTCGCGATCGCCGTCTGGGACCAACGGCGCCAACAATTGTTGCTCGCCCGGGACCGTATGGGCATCAAACCGCTGTACTACGCGGCTCGCGACGGCGAATTGCTGTTTGGTTCGGAGATCAAGGCCCTCGTTGCCGGCGGTGTACGGCCGCGCCTGAACCGCGCAGTCATTCCTGAGTTCGTGGCGAATCGGTATACCGCCGGCGATGACACCTTCTTCGAGGGCGTCCATAAGCTGATGCCCGCGCACACGCTGACCTGGCGACCCGGGCAGGGCGTGACGAACCGCCGTTATTGGAGCCTTCCGGAACGCATCGCCGACGCGCACGGAAGCTTCGCGGACAACGTTTCGGAAGTCCGTGACCGCCTTGAGGAGTCGGTCCGCACGCATCTGGTCAGCGACGTTCCGGTCGGCCTGTTTCTGTCCGGGGGCCTCGATTCGAGCGGGCTTGCCGGTCTGATGGCACCGATGGTCGACGAACCCGTGCACACGTTTTCGGTCGGATTCGACGAGCAGGGTTACAGCGAGCTCGGATACGCGCGGTCCGTCGCCGAAGCCATTGGCGCGACGCACCACGACATCGTCATCTCCGCAGACGAGTTCTTCAGTGCGCTGCCGTCGTTGATTTGGCACGAAGACGAGCCGATTGCATTCCCGTCGAGCGTGCCGCTGAATTACGTTTCGCGCCTCGCGCGCGATCATGTGAAGGTCGTGATGACGGGCGAGGGCGCCGACGAGCTATTCCTCGGCTACAACCGCTATCGCGTCACCGCGCTGAACGAGCGACTCGCCCGCGTTTGGCGCGCAGTTGCCCCGGCGATGGTGCGCGGGGCGACCCGGCGCGCAGTCGCGCGGCTGCCGGCCTCACTGCGGCGGTTCGCGGACCGCAGCTTCCTCGCGAAAACAGACGGCGTCCGCGATCTGTTTTGCGAAAACTTTTCCGTTTTTTCGGGACCGATGCGCGAGCAACTACTTGCAGATGGGGCCGTCGGTGCGGACCCGCACGCCCGCGCGCTGGCGTTGTACGCGGCCGCGCCCGGCGGTGACCTGTCCAAAATGTCGTATACCGACCTGCAGACCTACCTCGTCGAGTTATTGATGAAGCAGGATCAAATGAGCATGGCCGCTTCCATCGAAAGCCGCGTTCCTTTCCTGGACCATCAATTCGTCGAGTATGCAGCGGCGCTGCCGGAAAAATACAAGGTGCGGGGGTGGACGACGAAGGCGGTGCTTCGCGAAGCGCTGCGCCCCGTTGTTCCCGATGCGGTGCTTGCTCGCCCGAAAATGGGCTTTCCGGTGCCGGTCGGCCGTTGGTGCCGCGAGCAGTTCCGGCCGCTGGTCGATGAGTATGTGCTCGGCGGGCGCGCGCGTGAGCGTGGGCTGTTCGACAACCAATATCTGTCACGCTTGGTCGCCGAGCACCATGCCGGGCGCTGGGACCACGGCGATCGGCTGTGGCTGCTCATCAACCTCGAAATTTGGCAACGGCTGTACGTCGACGGGGAGCCACTCGCGCACCTCGCCGACAACGCGGACCGTGCGGCTGCCTGAGACCGCGGTCAGGGATATTGCTGCACGGAAACGAGGAATGACCTGCTATCGGCGTAACCGCCCGTTTCGTTCAATGACCGTATGGACGACGTGAGCCGGATGCGCATCTTATGGGTAAAAATCGGCGGGCTGTGGCCGAAGAACACCGGTGGCCGCCTGCGGAGTTTTCACATCCTCGACGAATTGTCGAGGCGCCATCGGGTGACCGTGATTACCACCCATGCGCCGGACGAGGACCCAGACGCGCTGCGCCGCGAACTCTCGTTTTGCGAGCGAGTGGTCTCGGTGCCCCGCACGCCGCCGAAGTGGCATACCTTTCGATTCGTCAAGGCACTGCTGCGTTCCTGGCAGATTGGATTGCCCGTCGACGCGGTGCGCTGCGCGGATCGGCGCGTCCGCGAGGAAGTCGAGCGCGCGTTGTCGAGCGGCGAGGTCGATCTGTGCGTGGCCGACTTCCTATGTGCCATTCCCAACGTTCCGATGCGTGGACCGGTGCCGATCGTGCATTTTTCGCACAACGTCGAGCACATGATCTGGCGGCGGATGGCTGCCGTCGAAAAACGGGGCTGGCGCCGCGCGCTGCTCGAGAACGAGGCGCGGAAGCTGCAGCTGTACGAAGCTGACGCGTGCAGCCGCGCAAACCTGACAATCGCTGTTTCCGAACAGGACCGCGCACAACTCGAGCAGACGGCGCCGGGCAGCGTCATCAGTTCGATTCCGACCGGGGTCGATGTCGACTATTTCTCGCCAAGTGAGGCGTCGCAATTGCCCGACCAGTTGGTCTTCACCGGTTCCATGGATTGGCAACCCAACGAGGACGCGATGCAGTGGTTCATGGCGTCGGTATTACCACTCATTCGGCGCGACATCCCCGGTGCAACGCTCACAATTGTCGGGCGCAACCCCAGCAAACGACTCATCACGATGGCGCGTCGAGCCGACGTGGACGTGACGGGAACCGTGGATGACGTGCGCCCGTATATCGCGAAAGCGCCAGTCTACGTTGTACCGCTGCGCATCGGCGGGGGTACACGGCTCAAAATTTATGAAGCCCTCGCAATGGGTAAGGCGCTCGTTTCCACGCGCATCGGCGCCGAGGGGCTGCCGCTCGAGTCCGGCAAGCATTTCATTGAAGCGGACGACGCGAAAGCGTTCGCCGATGCCGTGGTCGCGCTGTTGCGCGACCCGGCGCGCCGCGCCGCGCTCGGTGATGAAGGGCGAAAACTGATGGTTCACCGGTACGCCTGGCAACAGGTTGCGACCGAATTCGGAGCGAAATGCCAGGAGGCAATGGCCTAATGAGAGTGAGTATTTTTGGTCTCGGTTACGTAGGGTGCGTGAGCGCGGCGTGTCTCGCCGATTCCGGTCACGAAGTGATTGGCGTCGATATCAATGCGGACAAAGTGTCAGCAATCAACGCGGGTGAATCGCCGATCGTCGAGCCGGGTCTCGCAGCCCTCGTGAAGCGCTCGGTGGCGGAAGGGCGCCTTATGGCGACCCCCGACGCTGAACTCGCCGTCAATGAGAGCGACCTTGCGCTGATTTGCGTCGGTACGCCGGGCCATGCGAACGGCAAACTGGATACCGGTGCGCTTGAGGGCGTCTGCAAGGCCATCGGCCGTGCCTTACGCGGGTCGCAGCGCCCGTTCACGGTCGTGGTGCGGAGCACCGTGTTGCCGGGCACCATCGAAAACGTTCTCGCGCCAACACTGCATAAGGCTGCGGGTCACCGGTCCGGCATCAACATCTCGGTGAATCCGGAGTTCATGCGTGAAGGGACCGCGTTGCTCGATTTCGCCCAGCCGCCGCTTACGCTGGTCGGTTGCTCCAACGCGAGCAGCGTCCTGATGCTGCGTCAGCTCTATTCCGAGGTCGATGCGGTCTTTGTCGACACTGACATTCGCACTGCGGAGATGGCCAAGTACGTATCGAACGCATGGCATGCGGTCAAAGTCTGCTTTGCCAATGAAATTGGAAACGTCTGCGAGGCGCTCGACGCCGATGCGCAGGAGGTCATGCGCATCTTCAAGCTTGACCGCAAGCTCAATATCTCGGATGCGTACCTGCGCCCCGGGTTCGCATTCGGCGGCTCGTGCCTGCCGAAAGACGTGCGCGCACTCAATTACGCAGCGCGCGTCGTGGACGTGGAACTACCGATGTTAGGCGGCGTGATTCCATCGAACGAGGCACAGATTCGTCATGGCATCGACAAGGTACTCGACAGCGGTGCGAAACGCGTCGGCATCGTCGGCCTCGCTTTTAAGCCGGATACTGACGATTTGCGCGAGAGCCCGATGGTCGCACTCGTCGAGGCGCTGATCGGGAAGGGCATTGACGTGCGCATTCTCGACCGGAACGTCTCGCTTGCGCGACTCACCGGCGCGAACAAGCAACATATCGAGCAGGAGATTCCGCACATCGCGTCGCTGATGTGTGCTGACGAACAGGCGCTTCTGGACCACGCCGAAGCACTGGTCGTCACCAACACCAGCGACGAGACCGCACGCCTGGTCGGCGAGGCAGCGCCGCGGTGCACGATCATCGACCTCACGCAGGGTGCGCTGCCCGCGCTTCACGGCGTCGCATTGCCGACGCCGACCGCGTGGCAGCGGATGACGGTCGCTGCGCAGTCGGTCCATTGATGCCCGGCATCGCCATTTCGCTGCTGCTCGTGCTTGCGACCGCAACCGCGACGCCGACCCTGGCAATGCCACCGGAATTGCCGCAGGAAACCGTCGATTTGTCGCCGCCGGCGGTGACCGGACGCACGCTCACCGCCAACCGCGGCGGCGCGTTCGCTGCGGCGTTGCGCCGTGCCGAGCGCGGGGATGAAATTGTCCTGCAGCCCGGCGTCGTTTACCGCGGCCCATTCGAGCTCCCGAAGAAATCCGGTACCGGTTGGATCACGATTCGGAGCGCGGCGAGCAACGCGCTCCCGGCGCACCGACGCGTCGGGCCCAACGATCGCGCATCGATGCCGGTCCTCGAGGCTGGCGCGGGACATCTGGCCGTGGTCTCAGTCGAACCGGGCGCCTCGCACTACCGCCTCATCGGGCTCGAAATCCGGCCTGCCGCTGGCGAGTTCCTGCATAACGTGGTGTCGGTTGGACGAGGCGACGAAGCCGAGCCCGATCTGCCGCATCACATCGTCATCGACCGGTGCTTTGTGCACGGCGATCCGCGCGTCGGCGCACGACGTGGAATCGCGCTCAATGCACGCCATGCGGGTGTCACACGCTCATATGTCTCCGACATCAAGGAAGTAGGGCAGGATTCGCAGGCAATCGCAGGATGGAACGGGCCCGGACCGTTTGCGGTCATCAACAACTATCTTGAGGCAGCCGGCGAGAATCTGATGTTCGGTGGCGATACGACCGCGATTGATGGGCTTGTTCCGTCCGATATCGAGATTCGAGGCAACTATCTGTCGAAACCCCTTGCATGGCGGATTGACGACCCCTTGTACGCAGGCACGCCGTGGGCGGTGAAGAACATCCTTGAACTCAAGAACGCACGCCGCGTGGTGATTGACGGAAATACACTCGAACATAGCTGGACGCACGCCCAGACCGGGTTCGCGGTGCTGTTTACCGTGCGGAACGAACGCGGACGGATGCCGTGGGCAACGGTGCAGGACGTGACGTTCACGAACAATCTGGTCCGGCGGGCCGGAAACGGCGTCAACATCCTCGGGTCCGACACGAATGGACGCGGCGACGAGCGCACGCGCCGGATACTGATCGAGAACAACCACTTTCTAAACATCGGCGGCGATTGGGGCGGCGGTCGACTCTTCCAACTGCTCGACGCGACCGAGTCGGTCATGATCCGAGGAAACTCCGCCGTGCAGACTGGCAGCATCGTCGTCACCGGTGGCCGCGAGCATCTCGGTTTTGTCTTTACCGGCAACGCCGCACCCCACAACGACTACGGCATCGTCGGATCCGGTACTGCGCCTGGCAATTCGACGCTCGCACATTATTTTCCAGGCGTCGAGTTTTCGCACAACACGATTGCCGGCGGCAGCGCACGACTGTATCCAGCCGGCAATTCCTTCCCGCGTGACCTCGATGCAGATGCTCCCGGCGCGGACCGCGCGCAACTGTGCGCCGCGCTCTCACAATCGAACCCGCTTCCGGCCGGCGTTGCCGAGTTCTGTGCGGCGGGTCGCGGCTCATGAGCGCCGCGGAACTGTCGCTGTGGACCGCATTCGGCTTGCTCGCATTCACGTATGCGGGCTACCCACTCCTGCTCACTGTATGGGCTGCGCTGCGCGGGCGAAAGCCACCGCCAGAATCATCCTCCAACGCGGCGGTCACCGTGGTCATCGTGGCGTACAACGAGGAAGCGTGCATACGGCAGAAAATTGATAACTTGCTCGCGTCGGACTTCCCGCACGAACAGATCGAAATCATCGTCGC
>CAYXYM010000043.1:0-10596 GCA_964469285.1 uncultured Gammaproteobacteria bacterium
GTTGAACCCTGGGCCGTCTCCGGTCCGCTGCCAGACGGCGAAGTTGTCCGAGATGCCGTAAACGATGCCCACGGCGGCTGCGCCCTTCTCCCACGCGCGCTGGACGAGGCCGTCGATCGCGAGGGTGTGGCGGAGTGTCCCCGGCAGCGGGACGTCCTGCACGAGCACCGCCTTGCCGCGCACGTCGTGACCTACGAACAAATCGGGGCCAATTGCGCGCTCGCCGGTCGCGCGGAACACAATCCCGTCTAGGTCCGCGCAACGCGCGACATCCACTTGCGCGAGGTCATCGCCGTCTGCATAGCGGTGGAATGGTGTGTCCATGTAGGTACCGGTGTTCGCGACCATCTCAATCTTGCCGATTTGGAAATCGTGATCGGCGCGGCGCCAGAAATCGCAAATCACCGGCGCAGGCAAACCCGGGTATGTGACGAGCCCGTCGGTGATGGTGTGGCTCAGATCGACGAGGCGGCTCAATGCGATTGCTTCGTCGTCCGCGGATAGAGATCGTTCAGTTGCTGCAGCGCGGCGGCGCCGTACCACGGGCGCAATTCCATCTCGAGGCTGCCCGCCTGGATTGCGGGATCGGTCTCAGTCAACGCACGTGCTTCCTCGATGGTCTCGACGTTGAAGATATAGATGCCGCGCACCTCACCATCTCCGAGGAACGGGCCCGCGACGACGAGGCTGCCGGCTTCAGCGAGCCGCGTGATGTTGTCGAGGTGTGCCCGCATCAATGCCGCGGACGCTTCGGGCGACTCGGGACGGTTTGGGCCACGCTTCAGAAACGCCATGACATAGCGGCGCATGCCATAATCGTCCGCGCCAATCTCTGCCGCAAGCTGCGGATCATAGGTATCGCGCGCGTCGCACGCGACGCGACGCAGCGGGAAATCCATCGAGCCGTCGGTGCCTTCGATGCGCGCATTCAGCACGCCAGGCGCAACAAGGCGGTAAATCACGCGCTGCGGGAAGTCGTTGTCGGGGTTCTCAAACACTATCGCGTCGTCCGCGATCTCGATCGCGGGGAACTCGACGGGCGGTCCTCCCTGCGGCTGCGCAATAAACACCAGCCGGCCATCGTTCGACTGAATTCGCATGAACTCGAACGACGCGGTCTCACCGTCTTTAATTGTGCGTGCCATGCCGAGCATCACGCCGCCCGCGGGAACGGACCACTGCTCGCCGGACCCCGGCTCGCCGCCGTCGGCCGCCCAACAGTTCGCGAGCCACGCAACGCGGTCGAGGTCGTCTGCGCTCGACGGACCGGCCGTGATCGCAGCAGCTAACAGGAATCCCGGGAGAAGTGTTTTCATCGTGGAACAATAAACCGGCGCCGGTGGCCCGACAAGCATCGCGGCGCAAAGGCGCCGCTCCCACTTGACACAGCTAGCCTTGGCAGCAAGACCTCTGCCGGCCAGCGGAGCGGACGGACAACGCGCCGGGAGCGACCGAGACGGGAGTGGGTAAGCCGCGAAGGCAGAGGCGCCGCACAAAGTAGGCGCGGTCGAGCCAATTATCCCAGGCGGCAGTCAATGAGCCGCGCAGTCGAGGGAAGCGGCAGCGGCGCGTTCGGTCCGGCCGTCGCAGCGGGCCGCCACCGATGACATGTGATACCTTAGGTTCGTGCTATAAGTTAATGTTATTCCGCCATTAAGTCGTATATCAACCGCACCCAGCGGTCCGTCGGCATGAAACCCCAGGTCCAGGCATCGGCGTACTCGGCCGCCGGCTTCGCCGCGACCACCTCGTCCGCCGTCGCGCCCCCCGCGATCAGCTTTGCAATCCGCTCGTGCACGACCGTCAGCATCGACTTGTAGTCACGCAGCCCATCGCAGTCGGTCAGCGGCCCATGCCCCGGGATGATTTTCGTCTCGGGCGAACACAGCTTGAGGATGCCATCGACCGCCTCGAGCACCCCGGCGACGTTGCCGCCGCTCGCACCATCGATGAACGGGAAGCGGCCGTTGAAGAAAATGTCGCCAGTGTGGATCACATTCGCGCTGCGGAAATGGACTACCGAATCGCCGTCCGTGTGCGCCGCGCCGACGTGGTACGCATGGACTTCGTGCCCATTGAAGTGCAGCGTTACGCTGCTGTCGAACGTGACCACGGGTAACGCGCCGTCCGGCGCAGCCGGAATCTCGCGCAGCAGCGAGCCCTCGGAAAGCCGCTTGCGCACATTGTCGTGTGCGATGATCAGCGCGCCCTCACCCGCGAGTTGCTCATTACCGCCGGTATGGTCGCCATGCCAATGTGTATTCAGCACAAAACGGAGCGGCGCGTCGGTAATTTCACGGAGCGCTGCGAGGTTCTTCGGCACCATCGGCGCATACTGATCGTCGACAAGCACGACGCCGTCCTCGCCCACGGAGATACCGATGTTGCCGCCCGCCCACTCGAGCATGTACAGATTGTCCGCAACTTCGGTCACGACCGGGTCGCCCTCAGGCACGCGCTGCGCATGCGCGGGAAGTGCAATGACCGCAACCAGCATCGAAATCAATAACAGTCTCATGGTGACCTCCTAACAGTCTTCGAAGCGGTTCGCTTCGCGATTTTTTTTAACCCGCATGCCGTCGAACACGCGGCCGTTAATCGTGATCCAGACGCCGGGGCCGCACGCCTGCACGGCCGCGACCGCCATACCGACGTTGAATTCTGCGTCGCTGTGCCGGAACCGCGCGGGGTGCAGTGCGCCCGTGAGCACGATGGTCTTGCCGGGGATGCCGCCCAAGGTACGCGCTGTATCAGCCATCGTGTCGGTGCCATGCGTGATGATGATACGCGTCTCTTCCGCGGCCTCGATGCGCGCACGAATATGGGCGCGGTCGGCGTCGGTCAGTTCGAGCGAATCCTTACGCATCAAGGCTTCGACCTCGAATGGCACCTGGACTTCCGCTTCTCGCAAGAGCTCGCCGACCAGCGACGCGCCGACCTCGAATTCGCTCTTCGCGTCGAAATACAGCTTATCGATCGTGCCGCCGGTCGTGAAAATCCGGATCATTGAAAACTCCGTTGAAGGAACAGGTAACCGCCCACGTCACCATTGTCGGCGCGCCCGAGCCCGAGGTACAGCGCCCCGAACACCAGGTCCGCGCCCAGGAACGCAGCGGAGCCCCAGCGCAGGTCGTCGAGGCTCACCTCGCTGCGCGTGGCCCATGCGTTGCCACGCTCATGGCTCAGGCCAAAATAAAAGCCGTCGCCAAGACCCGCCGGCAGCGAAAACAAGCGCCGGTACCAGAGCAACCGCGTGCTGAACAGATAGTCTCCGCGCAGCTCGTTCTGGCGCATACCCGACAGGGACAGAAAGCCACCGAGGCCGAATCGCTCCTGTACCGGCAGCACACCGGCAGTCCGCGACGATGCGCGGACGCTCAACAACAAGCGGTTCGCATCGCTCGGTTGCCACGCGGTAGTGGTGTGGAAGTGCGCATACGCGTAGTCCGCGGTGTCGCGGCCTTTGATTTCGAGGAACCAAGCGTCGGCCGGGAAATTCCAATCGTCGAGCTGGTCTACGACGATGCGCCAATCCCAACCGCTGATTGGCTGGTCAAAGGACGGTAACAACGGATCGCCCACTTCGATCTGCGCGTGCACCGACTCGCGGAACGGGCCAATCGCTATTTGACCTAAGTTTCGCCATTGCCAGCCGAGCTCGATCGACGCCGCAGAACGCTTGACCTCGTAACGCGCCACCTGATTGCCGTCGGCATCAAACGTATTGAAGCCACCGAGTGTCGACTCGATTCGCGGGCTCACGAACCAGTCACCACGCCAGGTCACGGGCTGGAACAACTCGGTTGCGACGCGCCGCGATTCCCCGATCTGTATCTCAGTGCGCCACTCGCCGTTCAGCGGGTTCAGTCGAGTCCGGTTATGCATGAACAGCAGGTTGTATGCGCTATCGCCGCCGAAGTCGTCCTGCAGGTTTAGACCGAACCTGAGGTAGTTCGGGCCGAGCTCCTTTTCGGTCAGCGCGAGCCGGAGACCCTGCCGCCCATCGCGCTCGACGACCTCAAAATTGATGCGAGAGAACTCGCCAACCGAGTACAACGCGTCAATGTCGCGCCGCAGACGCGAAAGCGACAGTTGCGAACCGGGTTGCAGCTTCATACGCGCGCGCACCAACCGGTCGTCGACGCCGGTCGGGTTGTCGAGTTCGATGAACTCGATGCTCGGTAGCGGATTGCTCGGGGCTCGCTGTGCGTCCCGCCACGCCGTCCACGACGGCTCGTCGAGCGCGAGCCGCTGTAATCGCGTGACGACCCCTGGACCGATTGCGAGCCCGCGGTCTATCGCTTCTCCCATCAAGTCAAAATCCCCGGCAGCAATGCCGCTGAGGTCCGGTTGTAGCAACAAGTCGTCGTCACCCAGCGATGCGATCGAAGCGCGCGCCTGCTCCTGCCCGAGCAGGTTGATGACTTGCGCGGACACGCCAATGACGTCGGCAAGTTCATTGCGATTCGCGAGCGGCGTCGCGACGTCAACGACGATGATGATGTCGGCACCCATCGCACGGACGACATCAACCGGAAGGTTGTTCGTGAGCCCGCCGTCCACGAGCATGTACCCGTCGATCTCGACCGGCGCAACGACGCCGGGCACCGCCATGCTCGCAAGCATCGCGTCGGCGAGCGACCCGTCCGCGAGAACGACCGCCTGCGCGCGCTCGATGTCCGTAGCAACCGCGCGGAACGGAATCGGATAATCGTCAAAGTGTTGCCACTGCGTGGTGTGGAGCGCGCGCACGCGCAGCGCGAAACCAAGTTCCTGCGCGCTGATCAGGCCGCGCGGCAGTACGAACGCGCCGTCGCGGAAACCGAACTCCAAGCGCAGCGCGTACGAGGTGTCGTCCTGTTTGCGGCGAAACGACAGCGCGCGGCGCGGGGGCCGGTCTGCAGCGGCGTGTTGGTAGTCGAACGCCCGGATCCACTCGATAATTTCGTCGGGGGCGAGGCCCGAGGCGTAGAGCCCGCCGACCAATGCGCCGAAACTCGTGCCGGCGATGTAGTCAACGGGGATTCGGTTCGCTTCGAGGACTTTCAGGACACCCGCGTGCGCCGCACCACGTGCACCGCCGCCCGAAAGCACGAGCCCGACACGCGGACGCTCGGCGTCGGCGCCGTCATCGGTTGGCAGCGCCGTGACCGGCGCTGCCAACCCCAACCCGAGGATTACGACTGGGAGAATCCGCACGCATTGATTGTAGCGCGCGGCGCAGGACTATTTTCGATCGAGCCGAAGCGTGCCGCTGACCGAGTTCATTTCAACCTCGGCGTCCCGGCCTTCCTCGAACTCGAGCTCCATGCCGGGGCCGTACTCACTGACGCGCTGGGGCTTCGGGCCGAAGCCGTTCCGGATGTTGCCCGACATGGTCTGGAGCTCATAGCGCGCTTTCGTAGCGCCATGGACCACGAACCGCGCGCTCCCGCTCACCGTGCCGAGTTCATACCGACCGTCGGTCGCGATGGGTCCGTCGAAGACAACCCCGCCCGACGTGCTACCGAGATCGGCGCGGCGGACACCCGCCGAGGTCACGTTGACATTGCCGCTGACAGAGGTCGCTTTCAGTTCGCCGTCCATCGCGGACACCGTGACGTCCCCCGAAATTGCGACCGCTCGAATACGGGCGTTCTCGCCTGTACCAGCGATGTGTACCGCGCCAGACACCGACTGCACTTCCGCTGCGGTGAACGTACCGGACACCGCGATGTCGCCGCTGACGCTCTTGAGTTCGGGCTTCCCGGACAGGCCCTCGGCACGAATGCCCGCACTCACGGTGCTCGCCGAGATCCGGGACGCACGCGGTACGTTGAGGGTGAGGTCCGCGTCCGAATCATTGAAACGCCCGGAACGCCTCGGCAAGTGCACGCGTACGACCGTGCGGTCGCCATCGACCGTGAACTCGACCCGCTCGACGTCCGCGCCGACCGTGCCCTCGACTTCGATTTCGGCGCGGTCCCAACCGATGATACGGATGCTACCCGCGACGTTCGAAATCTCGACAGTGCCATCGGCGGACGCTGCCTGCCGCTGATGGAATTTGGTTTCGCCGGACACAGGCGCCGTGATGACGAGCGCGCCCAGGATTGCCGCGATCAGGGTCAAGGTTTTCATGTGCATTTCCTCTTTCAAGTGCCGCGTGGTGCACGGCGAAGGTTGTCGAGCAGTTCTGCCTGCCCGCGGTAGGTGTCATGCAGCTGCTCGTGCAGCAGCGGATTGCTCGGGTCAAGCTCGAGTGCCGTCGAGATGTCGTGCAGCGCGCTGTCGACGAGCGCCAAGTTCGCACGCAACATCGCGACTGTCATACTCGAGAGGTCGACGCGGCCCTCGATCAGCGCGTCAAGGCCTTGCTGCAATGCGGGGTCGACCCCGACGCGGAGCCCGGTGGCCTCCGCGGGCTGAGGGCGTTCGCCGAACAGCTGCGCAGTCAACCCGAGCACGACGACCGCAACCGCGGCAGCCGCAGCGAAGCCGCCCAACCAGGTCGGCACCCGCGCGCGCCGACGGGCGACACGCGCCGCGATGAACGGCCACGGGTCGTTCGGCGGCGAAATCTCACGGCGCAACGCCGCAACGCGCACCGCAAGTTCGTTGTCTTCAGGAGCGTTCATGTTCCAACCTCGCGCGCAACAGGCGTCTCGCCCGGTGCAACTGTGATTTGCTGGTGCCGACGTCGAGTCCCGTCATGGATGCGACTTCGTCGTGTGTAAATCCTTCGACGTCGTGCAGCACGAACACGACGCGCGCGCCCGACGGCAGCCGAGCGATCGCGGCGTCAAGGTCGAGCGCAAGCGCGTCGTCGGTCGGCGCCGCCGCGAGCGACTGCCACTCATCATCGCCGAGCACCTGCAGGCCCCGGTCGCGGCGACCACTGCTGCGCAGACGCCCGAGCGCGGTATTCACCGCGATGCGGTGCAGCCAGGTTGCGAACCCGGCCTCGCCGCGAAATTCATCGAGGCGCTGCCATGCGCGCACGAAAGTCTCTTGCAATGAGTCCTCCGCAAGCCCCTCGTCCGCGTGCAAGCGTAGGCAGACGGCGTAGATACGCGCATGGTGTCGCCGGTAAAGGCGCTCGAACGACGCCATGCAGCCGTCCTGGGTACGGGCGACGAGGTCGCTGTCGTCATAGTCTGCGGTCATGGCGTCCACATAGGCTTAGATGCCGCCCACACGTAAAAGGTTGTAAGCCTATAATGACTGCATGATGGCTCGGCGCGTCTCGATGGGGTGGACGACAGCGCTGGTGGTCGCTCTCGGGCTGGCCGCCACCGTGGCGCTCGCGCAGCCCGACCGGACCGCCGTCATCCTCGAAATCAACGATGCCATCGGGCCGGCGACCTCGGATTACTACCAGCGTGGCCTGGCCTCGGCCGCCGAGCGCGGCGCGCCGGTCGTGGTGCTCAAGCTCGATACGCCGGGCGGGCTCGACTCGGCCATGCGCGACATCATCCAAGCCACGTTGGCGTCACCGGTCCCGGTAATAATGTGGGTTGCGCCGAACGGTGCACGTGCCGCAAGCGCCGGCACCTACATGCTGTACGCGAGCCACGTGGCGGCGATGGCCCCCGCCACGAACCTCGGTGCGGCCACGCCGGTCGCGCTCGGTGGCGGCACCCCCGCCCCGGAGCCATCCAGCGACGAGGAAGACGATGACGAGGCACGCCAGGACGCCCCAAAAGACGCCAGCAGCCTTAAGGCCGTGAATGACGCCGTGGCTTATATCCGTGGGCTCGCCGAACTGCGCGGCCGGAACGCCGACTGGGCTGAATCCGCAGTTCGCGACGCGGCGAGCCTGAATGCGCGCGCGGCGCTCGAGGCCGACGTTATCGATCTAATCGCCGAAGACCTGGACGGGTTGCTCGCCGCGGCAGACGGGCGCGAGGTCCAAACCGCGACCGGCGCCGTCACGCTCGCAACCGCGGGCCTCGCGACCACCGCCATAGAACCTGACTGGCGGAACCGTTTGCTCGCGGCGATCACGAACCCGAACATCGCGTACCTGCTTCTCATCGTCGGCCTGTACGGTCTGCTGCTTGAGGGCTACAACCCCGGCGCGCTCGTGCCCGGCATCGTCGGAGCGATCTCGCTACTGCTCGCCGCGTACGCGCTGCAAATGTTACCCGTCAATTACGTTGGCCTTGCGCTGGTGCTGCTTGGCATTGCCCTAATCGTCGCGGAGACGTTCGTGCCAAGTTTCGGCGCGCTCGGACTTGGCGGCATCGCCGCGCTGACGATTGGATCGATCATCCTGCTGGATACCGACGTGCCGGGCTTCGGAATCTCCAAATCGTTGATCGGCGCGATCGCCGTCGTCGCGGGCGGAACGTTGCTCGCCACCCTTGCATTCACGCTGAAGACGCGACGGCAACCCGTCGTCACTGGCCGGGAACGCATCATCGGCCGCAGCGCCGTCGCTTACGAAAACTTCGACGGCACCGGGCGCGTGCGCCTAGACGGCGAACTCTGGAACGCGACCAGCGCCGCACCGGTCCGCGAGGGACAAATGGTCACGGTCGTCGCGATTGACGGCCTGTGGCTCACGGTTTCACCGATGGGAGAATGAAATGATGCTGCAAATCCTGTATGTCGCCATCCCCTTTCTCGCGATCCTCGCGTTCAGCGCGTTCAAGGTGCTGCGCGAATACGAGCGTGGCGTGGTTTTCTTCCTTGGTCGGTTCCAGGAGGTGAAGGGTCCGGGGCTAATCATCATCATCCCGGGCGTGCAGCAGATGGTTCGTGTCGACCTGCGTACGGTCGTGATGGACGTGCCGTCACAGGACGTTATTTCGCGCGACAACGTGTCGGTGAAGGTCAATGCGGTCATTTACTTCCGCGTCGTGGACCCTGAGAACGCGATCAACCAGGTCGAGAACTTCTATGACGCAACGAGCCAGCTCGCTCAGACGACGCTACGCTCGGTACTCGGTCAGCACGAACTTGACGAGATGCTGTCCGAGCGCGACAAGCTGAATGCCGACATCCAGCGCATCCTCGACGAGCAAACCGATTCATGGGGTATCAAGGTCGCGAACGTCGAAATCAAGCACGTCGACATCAACGACACCATGGTCCGCGCGATTGCGCGTCAGGCCGAGGCCGAACGCGTGCGGCGCGCGAAAATCATCCACGCCGAAGGCGAGCAGCAAGCGGCCGAAATGCTCGTAAAGGCCGCAAACGAGCTCGCGACTGCGCCGCAGGCGATGCAGCTGCGCTACCTGCAGACGCTGTCCGATATCGCCGGCGAGAAAAACTCGACCATCGTGTTCCCGCTGCCGATGGACCTCATCACACCGCTGCTCAAACGCCGTCGCACACGCATCGTCGCGACGCTCGGCCCCGCGTCGTCGTCGCAGGCCACCATTGAGGCGCTGCTCGCGCGGGGCGTCGACGTATTCCGTTTGAATTTTTCGCACGGCAGCCACGACGACCACGCAGCGACGTTCGCCGCTATCAAGGCGGCCGCCGCGAAAGTCGGCAATGAGCCGGCGGTGCTCGCCGACCTGTGTGGGCCGAAAATCCGCACGGGCCGTTTCGTGGATGGCGCGGTGCGACTGGACGACGATGCCGAAGTCACGGTGACCACGCGCGACGTCATGGGGACCGCGGACCTCATTCCGTCGCAGTACGCTGGCCTCTCGGATGACGTGCGCGCCGGCGCGCGCATCCTGCTCGACGACGGTAAGCTCGAACTCGAGGTGCTCACGGTCATGGGCACCGAAATCCGCTGTCGCGTGCGCCACGGTGGCGCACTCAAGGATCGCAAGGGCATCAACCTGCCCGACAGCACGGTGTCGGCACCCTCGTTGACCGAGAAGGACCGCGACGACGCGCGCTTCGCCCTTTCGCTCGGCGTCGACTGGCTCGCGCTGTCGTTCGTGCGCAGCGCAGCCGACCTCACCGAACTCCGCGCCATCATCGACGCAAACGGTTCGCCGACGGGAATCGTTGCGAAAATCGAAAAGCCCGAGGCGCTGCGCGACATCGACGCAATCCTCGACGCATGCGACGCTGTGATGGTCGCGCGCGGCGACCTTGGCGTAGAGCTGTTGCCGGAACAGGTGCCCGTCGCTCAAGATCTCCTCGTGCGCGAAGCGCGGGCGCGTCACCGACCGGTCATCGTCGCGACCCAGATGCTCGAGTCGATGATTGTCGATGCGCGCCCGACGCGCGCCGAAGTGTCCGACGTCGCGCACGCTGTGATGAGCGGCACTGACGCCATCATGTTGTCTGCGGAGACTGCGTCCGGCGCGCACCCACTCGAGGCGGTGACCATGATGGACCGCATCGCACGCCAGGCGGAAGGCTGGCTGTGGGCCCAAGGGGCGTTCGGCACGATCGAGCGCGCCGGCACCGCCAGCGGGACCGCAGGCGCACTCGCAACCGCGACTGCCCAGTTGTCGCGCGACCTCGGCGTGCGCGCAGTCGTCGTGGTCTCACGCAGCGGACTGTCGGCCGGCATCATGTCCGCCGCGCGTCCTGCTGCGCCCATCATCGCCGTGTCGTCGAGCGCAGCGACGTGCCGCCGGCTGCGGCTCTCATGGGGCTTGGTCCCGCGGTTGGTCTCAGAAGACGACCTCGCCGATGCGGCCG
>CAYXYM010000044.1:0-11914 GCA_964469285.1 uncultured Gammaproteobacteria bacterium
ATTTTCTGTGGATATCTCTGTGGACAGTCCCTGCGAAGGTGCGCTAAGTCCGCGTCGGCGTGTCAATTGTGTTAGAACGGTCAAAACATAGACACGAAAGTTTCTCTAGTAGTAACAATAAGTTAACACCATGCATCGGAAGCTGTTGCGACCGCGCAACGTACGCGATTGGAGGATGTCTCGGCGGTGACGCGTTGTGTATAAAGGAAACCTCCTGAGTTGACGCAAGTGCCGGTCAGACTAGGGTATTTCCCTGAGTCGAGTCAGGCAGGAACAGCGTTTGCAGGTCATCGAGGAAACGCCAGCCGAGGTCGGTCGCACGCCAACGCCGATCGACGCACTCCAGCAAACCGCGCGCGAGCGCGTCGCGCCAGGGCAATTCGTCCGCTTTGATTTCGAGGCCGGTGCGGTCGTGAAATAGAGAATCCTCAAACCCCTCGCGCAGGCGCAGCGCGTTCAACACGAATTCGAAGCGCAGCGTCTGAACATCGATCGCCTGCTCGCCGTCGGTCTTTGGCGCCGCCGGATCGGCCCATGCGCGGGGATGCCGTAGCTTCCAGCGTCGGACGACATGGCCGTTGGCACCGGTGAGCTTGCCGTGGGCGCCGGCGCCGACGCCCAGGTAGTCCCCGAAGCGCCAGTAGTTGAGGTTGTGCCGGCTCTCCTCACCCGGCCGCGCCCAGGCCGACACCTCGTACTGCGCGTAGCCCGCGCCAATGAGGCGTTCGGCACCTGCGTCCTGGATCGCCGCGAGCGCATCGTCGTCGGGGAGCACGGGCGGCGCACGATAGAACGCGGTGTTCGGCTCGAGCGTGAGTTGGTACCACGACTGATGGCCGGTGTCGTACGCGAGCGCGCGCTCGAGATCGGCGGCGGCGCCGGCGGGCGTTTGGCCCGGGAGACCGTGCATCAGGTCAAGGTTGATGCGCTCGAAGCCCGCGCGCACCGCGGCCTCGATTGCACGGTCCGCTTCTGCGCTGTCGTGAATGCGGCCGAGTGCGGTGAGCATCGTGTCGTCGAAGGACTGGATGCCGAGCGACAGGCGGTTTACGCCGGCTGCGCGGTAGCCGGCGAAACGCGCGTACTCGGATGCGCCGGGGTTCGCCTCCAGCGTGATTTCGCAGTCGTCGGTGAGCGCGAGGCGATCGGCCGCGCGATCGAGCACGGCGCCGATGGCACGCGCCGAAAACAGGCTTGGCGTGCCGCCGCCGAAGAAAATCGCGTGCACGGGCCGGCCCTCCACGCGCGCGGCTTCGGCGTCGAGGTCCGCGAGCAGCGACGGGATGTAGGTGTGCTCGGGGAGATCGCCGCTCAGCGCGTGCGAGTTGAAGTCACAGTACGGGCATTTGCGGACGCACCACGGCAGGTGCACGTAGAGGGTGAGTGGGAGCGGCGCCATCGCGTGATTATCCCACGGCGTTTCTCCGGCCACGGGCACGGCTCGCTCGCCTCGCGAGGTGCCCGTCGCCGTGATGGCGCCGGTGGCTCGACCATCGCGGCGCAAAGGCGCCGCTCCCACATCTGGTGTCGCACCATGCCGCGGCGTGGACATCTCTCGCGGCGAGATTGGCCAAAAGCAGGCGGTTGCCGACCTTGCAAGGTTGCCATGGCCTTTTGGCCTCACGAGCCAAGAGAGCCATGTCCAAAGCTGCGGCAGCGATGGCTAGACGGTGAAGCGCTTTTTGAACTCGGCAAGCGCCTGGCCGCGATGCGAGAGACGGTTCTTCTCGGCGTATTCGAGTTGCGCGGCAGTACAGCCGTGCGTCGGCACGATGAACAACGGGTCATAGCCGAAGCCGCCGTCGCCTTCGGGCGCGGTGCCGATCTCGCCGTGCCACCGGCCCTCGCACACGATCGGCGCGTCATCGCCCGCGTCGCGCACGAACGCGATGACGCAGACGTAATGCGCGTGGCGGTCCGCGACGCCATCGAGCGCCCGCAGGAGCTTTGCGTTGTTCGCCGCATCGTCGGCGTCATCGCCTGCGTACCGCGCCGAGTACACGCCCGGCGCGCCATTGAGCGCATCGACACAGAGCCCCGAGTCGTCCGCGACCGCGGGCAAGCCGGTGGCACGCGCTGCGTGCCGCGCCTTGATGAGCGCGTTCGCGACGAACGTGTCGCCATCTTCAACCGCGTCAGTGACCCCGAAGTCGGATTGTGGAACCACATCAACGCCGAGATCCGCGAGCACCGCGGAGAGTTCTTTCAGCTTCTTCGCGTTACCGCTCGCGAGAACAATGCGACTCATGCAAGCGCTGCGCGCTGCGCCTCGATTAGCGCCGCGATGCCGCCGCCCGCGAGCGTCAGCAGGCGGTCGAGTTCTTCGCGACGAAATGCGTGCCCTTCCGCCGTTCCCTGGATTTCGATGAAGCCACCCGCATCGTTCATGACGACGTTCATGTCGGTCTCTGCCTCGCTGTCCTCGGCGTAGTCGAGGTCGAGCACCGGCTCACCACGGTAGATGCCGACCGAGATCGCGGCGACGGCGCCGTGCAGCGGGTCGACGGTGATCAGCTTCTGTGCGCGCATCGCGGCGACAGCATCAACGAGTGCGACGTACGCGCCTGTGATCGCAGCGGTGCGTGTGCCGCCGTCGGCCTGCAGCACGTCGCAGTCGAGTGTGATCATGTTCTCGCCGAGCGCCGATCGGTCGACGACCGCTCGCAGCGAGCGGCCGATCAGTCGCTGGATCTCAAGCGTACGACCGCCCTGTTTCCCGCGCGACGCTTCACGATCATTGCGGGTATTCGTCGCGCGCGGCAACATCCCGTATTCCGCGGTGACCCAGCCCTGGCCCGTGCCGCGCAGAAAGCCTGGCGTACGCGTTTCGACCGACGCGGTGCACAGCACGCGCGTCTCACCGAACTCGACAAGGACCGAGCCCTCTGCGTGCTTTGTGTACCCGCGCGTGATTTTCACCGAACGGAGCTCGTCCGGTGCCCTGTTGCTTGGTCGCATTCAATTCTCCAGTTGTCAGCCGCGCACGCGGAGCGCGGCGGCGGTAGCGTTGTCCGAATAGGGGGCGGCCGCTGCACACGCATCATCCGCGAGCGATTCGAGCGCGACGTCGAACGATGCAGCGTCGAGCAGCAGCGGCGCGGCCGCGCTGATCTTCAGTCCATCCCAGAAGCCGTCGCTGCAAAGAATTAACAAATCGTCCACTTCAAGGTCGATGGGCCCGTGCAGGTCGACCTCGACGGGTCCGGCCTCTCCGCCGATGCAGCGGTCGACGAGATTTCGTAGCGGATGCTGCCTGCTTTCGGCCTCGCTGATTTCGCCGGCCTGGATCAGCGCTTCGACGTGGCTATGATCGCGGGTGCGTACTTCCGTCGTGCCGGCGCGCACCAGATACGCCCGGCTGTCGCCAACGTGCGCCCACCAGGCCTTGCCCTTGGCGACGACGGCGGCCACGCAGGTCGTGCGCGGCCGCAACTCGAGCGCGACGCCCTTGCCGAGCGCGACGGTCGCCTCATGCGCGGCCTGCAGCGCCGTGACGAGGAATTCTGCTGGGTCACCACGGCCGGTGAACGCGCGCTCGACCGCATCCACCGCGGCTTGCGCGGCGGCCGCGCCGTCTGAGTGACCGCCCATGCCGTCGGCGACGACGAGTAGCGTGGCGCCATTCTTGCGAGAAACGGTGGCGCGATCCTGATTGCTCTCTCGATTTCCGATGCGTGAAACGATGCTGGTTTCGGTCTCCATGTCCGCTGATTTAAACTTACCCGTTATGACCCTGTCCATGACTGGCTTCGCACGAGCGGAAGCCGACACTGAGTTCGGCACGCTTTCGTGGGAGGCGCGGACGGTCAATCATCGGCATTTAGACCTCTCGTTACGGCTGCCCGAGGAATGCCGCGCGCTCGAGCCCCGCATCCGTGAAATGGTCGGCGCACGCGTGAAGCGCGGCAAGGTCGACCTCGGCCTGTTCATTCGTCGTCGCGATGCCCGGCCGCCAGCGCTAACGCTGGATGACAGCTTGCTTGCCCAGCTCATTGACGCGGCGGGCGCCGTCGCGCGTCGGATCGGAGATGCGGGAACGTTGAATCCATTGGATTTGTTGCGCTGGCCCGGCGTGCTGCGCGAAGCGGAACGCGACCCGACGCCGTTGCATGCGGCGGCGCTCGACCTGCTCGCGACGGCGCTCGAGGATCTCGTCGCGGGTCGTGAACGCGAGGGGGCGCAGATTGCGGCGCTGATCGGCAGCAAGGGCACCGAAATCGGTGCGTTGGTCGCGGCCGTTCGTGCGCGGCTGCCCGATGTGCACGCCCGGCTTCGAGACAAATTGCTCGCGCGCATCGCCGAGCTCGGTGCGACGCCGGACCCGGCTCGGCTCGAGCAGGAACTGGTCATCCTTGCGCAACGGCTCGATGTGGCCGAGGAACTCGACCGGCTCGACGCGCATGTGGACGAATTGAATGCGGTGCTCGGGCGCGATGAGCCCGTGGGCCGGCGGCTCGACTTCCTGCTGCAGGAATTCAATCGCGAAGCGAATACGCTCGGTTCGAAGGCCCAGGATACGGAGACGACACGTTCGGCAGTCGACTTGAAGGTATTGATAGAGCAAATCCGCGAACAGGTCCAGAACCTTGAATGAGCCCGGGCGGTTGTTCGTGATCGCCGCGCCGTCCGGCGCGGGGAAGACCAGCCTCGTCAAGGCGTTGCTCGACGGCGATAAGAATCGGCGCTTTTCCGTGTCGACGACCACGCGCCAGAAGCGCCCGGCCGAAATCGACGGCGTCGACTATCACTTTGTAAACAAAGATAAATTCAAGGCAATGGTCGACGCCGACGCGTTTCTCGAGCACGCGCAGGTATTCGACAACTGGTATGGCACGACCCGTGCTGCGGTCGAATCCCTACGGGAGGCCGGCCACGACGTGATCCTGGAAATCGATTGGCAGGGCGCGCAGCAGGTGCGCGCGCGCATGCCGGATGGCACGGGAATATTCATCCTGCCGCCGTCGCGTGCGGAGCTCGAACGACGGCTTCGAACGCGCGCTCAGGACTCCGATGAGGTTATCGCGCGACGCCTGCGCGACGCTGCGGCCGACATCGCTCACTGGGACGAGTTCGACTATGTGGTCGTGAATGACCGGTTTGACCTCGCGCTGGCGGCGCTGGAGCACATCCTCGCAGGCGACGGAGCGCCTAGCCGCCGTGGGCGGCCAGAGCTGCCGGGGCTGGTCGCGGAGTTGCTAGCGGGTTAAGATTCGCAGCCGCATCACCGATTGAGAGATAAGCCAAGATGGCCCGTATTACCGTGGAAGATTGCCTGGAAAACGTCGACAACCGTTTCCAGCTTGTACTCGTCGCCACCAAGCGCGCCCGCCAGCTGAGCCGCGGTGCCGAGGCGCACTTGCCGTGGGAGAACGACAAGCCGACGGTGCTCGCGCTGCGCGAAGTCGCCGATGGTTTCGTCGGTCGCGACGTGCTGAACGAGCAGGATGGGCCGTCGGTCCAGGAGCAACCCGTCGCTGACGCCGGTCTCGACCTCACAGCCGAGCTCGCCGCTGAATTCGCGCGACAGATGGTCGCCGACGATGACGACGACGAGGATGCGCCGAAGCCGGCCGCACAGCTCGACGACGACTCGACGGACGACTGATCACGCCACGGCGGGCTCGAAACGCCATGTCCGCCACCTCCTCAAAACTCGGTAGGATGATGCGCTTCGCGGGCTGGCGCTCGCTGGGCGAAAACGACCTGCTGACGAAGCTTTCGACCTACCTCACGCCTGCTCAGGTTGAGGAAGTCCACCGCGCGTATCTGTTCGGCGCGCAGGCGCACGAGGGCCAGCAGCGGCTATCGGGCGAGCCGTACATCTCCCATCCAATTGCGGTTGCCGGCATCCTTGCCGAACTGCACATGGATCACCGCAGCATCATCGCGGCAATCCTGCACGACGTCATCGAAGACACGCCGACCGCGAAAGAGCAGGTCGCCGAGGAATTCGGCGACGAGGTCGCGCAACTCGTTGACGGCGTGAGCAAGCTCACGCAGATAAAGTTCCGCGACAAGGCCGAAGCGCAGGCCGAGAACTTCCGAAAGATGGTCCTCGCGATGACGCAGGACCTGCGCGTAATCTTGATTAAGCTCGCGGACCGCCTGCACAACATGCGCACGCTCGGTGTGATGCCGCCACCGAAGCGGCGCCGCATCGCGCGCGAGACGCTCGACATCTACGCGCCCATCGCGCATCGCCTCGGTATGCACCAAGTGCGCGTCGAGCTCGAGGACCTGTGTTTCCGCTCGATGTACCCGGTGCGCTACAAGGTGCTGCAACGCGCGGTGAAGCGCGCGCGCGGCCACCAGAAGGAAGTGCTGCGCAAGGTCAGCTCGACGCTGAAGAAGACGCTAAAGCAGGAGGGCATCGACGCGCAGGTGCTCGGCCGTGAGAAACACATGTGGTCGCTGTACGAGAAGATGCGGCTGAAAAACCTCGCCTTCGAAGAGGTCCTCGACGTGTTTGGCTTTCGACTCGTCGTCGACCGCGTCGACACCTGTTACCGCGCGCTTGGACTCGTGCACGGCACGTACAAGCCGGTGCCCGGCCGGTTCAAAGACTACATCGCGATTCCGAAGTCGAACGGCTACCAGGCGCTGCACACGACGATGCTGGGTCCGCAGGGCCTGCCGCTCGAGGTGCAAATCCGTACGACCGACATGGACCGTGTCGCCGAGGCCGGCATCGCGGCGCACTGGCAATACAAGGAGGGCGACGAGCTCGCGCACGCGCCGCAGCTTCGCGCGCGCGAATGGTTGAAGAACCTTATCGAGATGCAGAAGGGCGCGGGCACGTCGCAGGAGTTTCTCGAGAGCGTGCGCGTGGACCTGTTCCCGGACGAGGTGTACGTATTCACGCCGCAAGGCGACATCCGCCGGTTGCCGCGCGGCGCGACCGCCGTCGACTTTGCATATGCGGTGCACAGCGACGTCGGTAACACCTGCGTCGCGGCAAAAATCGACCGCCGCCTGGTTCCGCTACGCACGCAGCTCGTGAACGGGCAGACGGTCGAGATCATCACGAACACGCTCGCACGCCCGAACCCGCAATGGCTAGACTTCGTGGTCACCGCGAAAGCGCGCGCGAACGTGCGCAACTTCCTGAAGCAGCTACACGGCGACGAGGCCGTCTTACTCGGCGGTCGACTTCTGGACCGCGCGCTCGCGGACTACCAGTACAAATTCGACAAAGTCCCGCCGGCGCTGCTCGACGAGACGCTCCAGTCCCTGCGCATGGATACGGTCGAACAATTGCTCGAAGCAATCGGGCTCGGCGAGCGCAGCGCCGCGCTGGTGGCACGCCGCCTCGTGCCGGTCACCGAGGGTAGCGACGGCGCCGCGAGCCGCGCGACGGGTCCGTTGTCGATTCGCGGCACCGAGGGCATGGTCGTCAGCTTCCCGGGCTGCTGCCGGCCGATTCCCGGCGACCCGATTCTCGGCTTCCTTTCATCCGGCAAGGGCATCGTGATTCACCACGACGATTGCCCCGCCGTCGCCGAATTCCGTAAGCAGCCTGACAAATGGGTGCAGGTGCAATGGGACACGGACATCGAGCGTACGTTCCCGGTCGAGATTCGAATCGACACCGCGAACCAGCGTGGCGTGCTCGCCACGGTTGCCGCGGAAATCGCGGATTTCGGCTCGAACATCGAGCGCGTGCAGGTCAACGAACATGACGACCAAACGGCGACGATGGTTTTCCTGCTCGAAGTCCGCGACCGCAAGCACCTCGCGAATATAATGCGAAGGATTCGGCATCTGCCGTCGGTGCTGAAAATCCAAAGGACCCGAGGATAACGATGAAAGAGATCATCCAAACCGACAATGCGCCCGCCGCGATCGGTACCTACTCGCAGGCGGTTCGCGCCGGCGACACGGTCTACCTCTCCGGCCAGATTCCGCTCGACCCGAAGACGATGGAGTTGGTCGATGGTTCAATCGACATCCAGATTCGGCGCGTGTTCGACAACCTCGACGCGGTCGCGACCGCGGCCGGCGGTTCATTGAAGGACATCGTGAAGCTGAACGTGTACCTCACCGACCTCGGGAACTTCGCAACAGTGAACGAAATCATGGCCGCGCATTTCACAAAGCCGTATCCGGCGCGCGCGGCGGTCGGCGTGTCGGCATTGCCGAAAGGCGCGCAGGTCGAAGTCGATGCGGTGATGGTACTGCCGCGGGGCTGACGCATGACCGACGCCGCCGAGGTGCCGGTCGCGAGCCTGCGCGGGGTCGGACCCGCGGTCGCCGAGAAGCTCGCGCGCCTCGGCGTTGAGAGCATCCAGGACCTGCTGTTCCACCTTCCCGTTCGCTACGAGGACCGCACGCACGTATCTGTGATCGGCGAACTGCGCCCTGGCGCACATGCCGTCGTCGATGGCACCGTTGAACTCGCCGAAGTCGCATTCCGCCGGCGCCGAGCGCTGCTTGTTCGTATCAGCGACGGGACCGGCAGCCTGCTGCTGCGTTTCTTCCACTTCAGCGCCGCGCAGCAACGCGGCCTGCCGCGCGGCGCGCGCGTACGCGTGTTCGGCGAAGTCCGGCGTGGCCCGCAATCGCTCGAGATGGTGCACCCGGAATACCGCGTGATTGCGGACGACGCGGTCGTCGCGGACAGCGAGTCGCTGACACCGGTGTATCCGTCGACCGAGGGCGTGCAGCAACCGCGCTGGCGCACGCTCACGAGCCAGGCGCTCGCTCTGCTGCAACGCGGCGAGGTAGACCTTCCTGAATATCTGCCGCCGGCATTGCGTGACGCACTGCAGTTGCCGGCGCTGCACGCCGCGTTGCTGTACGTGCACCGCCCGCCGCCCGACGCGCCGACCGAGCGCATGCTGGACGGCGCGCACCCTGCGCAACGCCGGCTCGCATTCGAAGAGTTGCTCGCGCAGCACTTGAGCTTGCGCCTGCTGCGTGCGCGCGCCGAGAAATCACGCGCGCCGGTATTGAAAGGCGCAGGCTCGCTCGTCGATGCGTTCGTTAAGGGGTTGCCATTTGAGCTGACCGCGGCGCAGCAGCGCGTCCTCGACGAGATATTCGCGGACTTGAAGCGTGCGCGACCGATGATGCGCCTCGTCCAGGGCGACGTCGGCTCAGGCAAGACCGTCGTCGCCGCCGCCGCCGCGCTCCGCGCGGTCGAGTGCGGCTGCCAGGCGGTATTGATGGCGCCGACCGAATTGCTCGCGGAGCAGCACTTCCGCAATTTCGAGGAGTGGCTGCGCCCGCTAGGCCTCGTCCCGGAATTCTTCGCGGGTCGCATCAAGGGCCGCGCGCGAGAGGCGTTGCTCGCGCGTATCGCTGCGGGTGAGGCGCCGCTCGTCGTCGGAACACACGCGTTGTTCACGGAGCAGGTGTCGTTCGCGAGGCTCGCGCTCGTCATCGTCGACGAACAACATCGCTTCGGTGTGCACCAGCGGCTCGCGCTGCGCGAGAAGGGCCGCGATGCAGGGTGGCAAGCGCACCAGCTGATCATGACCGCCACGCCGATTCCGCGCACGCTCGCGATGAGCGCCTATGCGGATCTCGACAACTCTGTAATCGACGAACTACCGCCCGGCCGCGCGGCGGTGCGGACCGTCGTGGTGCCAGAGGGCCGCCGCGACGAAGTGGTCGCGCGCGTGCACGCCGCGTGCAGCGCGGGGCGTCAGGCGTACTGGGTGTGTCCGCTGATTGACGAGTCCGACGTGCTCGAGGCGCAAGCCGCGGCACACACCGCCGAGCAGCTCGCCGCCGCGCTCCCCGACTTGCGCATCGCGCTCGCGCACGGCCGGCTGAAACCCGCGCAACGCGACGCGGCGATGCAGGCATTCAAGCGGGGCGATGTCGATCTGTTGGTCGCGACGACCGTGATTGAGGTCGGGGTCGACGTCCCGAACGCGACCCTGATGGTTATCGAGAACGCGGAGCGTATGGGCCTCGCGCAGCTGCACCAGTTGCGTGGGCGGGTCGGGCGCGGGGCGCTCGAAAGCGCCTGCGTATTGATGTACAAGACGCCGCTGTCGGCGCTCGCACGCACGCGTCTCAGCGTGCTGCGCGATACGCAGGACGGTTTTGCGATTGCCGCCGAAGACCTGCGCCTGCGCGGCCCCGGCGAAGTGCTCGGCGTGCGCCAGACCGGTCTCGCGCAGATGCGGATCGCGGACCTCGTGCGGGATGCGGACTTATTGCCAAAGGTTCAGCAAGCAGCCGACTTGCTGCTGGCTGAACACCCTGAACAGGCGCGGCCGTTGGTGCGCCGCTGGCACGGCGGTGGCGAGCGCTACGCTAGCGTGTAACCAGGCCCGCGCGGGTCAGCGCGTCGGCGACCCCAAGGGCGAAAGCGCGGTAGCCAGCCGCGTTCGGGTGGATGCGGTCCGCGCGTAGTGCGTCGTCAGACAGCACGTCGACGAACACGTCCTCGATCAACAGGACGCGCTCCTCGTCGGCGAGCTCCGCGTACATCGGCGCGTCGCTGAGGCTCCCGGTCGCGGCGCCGAACACGGACGCCCCAGGCACCGAAATCAAAACGGGAATCGCACCGGCCGCTCGCGATGCGGCGATGATCGAGCGCAAATCCTCCTTCACCTGCGACTGCGGTCGCCGCCGCAGGAAATCGTTGCCGCCGAGCTCGATGATCGCGACGGCGGGCCGCACGCGCGCGAGTTCGTCGTCGATACGGTTCACTGCGCGTTTTGCGGTATCACCGGGAATGCCGGCGTTGACGACCTCCCAGCCGGTGATCTCTGCGAGTTGCGTCGGGAAGTCTTCGCCGTCGCGCGCGCCGGTACCGTGCGTTACGCTGTCGCCGAACGCGAGTACGACCGTGCCGGGCGGCAGTGGGTCGTACTGAGGCGCGTCGCTGCAGGCGACAAGCGCCGCACAAACCGCGGCAATCGTTAAGAAGCGTTTAACCATGCCTTCAGAATATACAATACGGTGATGTTGACCTGGTTCCCGCTTGACGATGCGGTCCGCGCACGCGTTCCGGCTGCGCTGTGGAACTGGCTGACGGAAACCGGCTCGTTGACGCAGCGCCTAAAGGCGTGCTGCCAGGGCGAATTCGAGTTGCGCGTCGTGAACGAGCGCGACGGTGTGCTCGATGCCGACGATGCGGCCGCGCTCGGTCTCGCGGTGGGCGCCACGGCGCGCTTTCGCGAAGTGCTGTTGTGCTGTGACGACGTTCCCTGCATTCATGCGCGTTCGATCCTGCCATCGTCTACGCTCGCCGGGGCCGGCCTGGGGCTCGCTGCGCTTGGCACGCGCCCCCTGGGCGACGCGTTGTTCGCGCATCCCGCGATGACGCGGGGGCCCATCGAGGTCACGCACTGCGACGACGCGCCGCCGCGTTGGGGTCGGCGGTCCGTGTTTCGCCTCGATGGCGCACCGCTGCTCGTCAGCGAGTTTTTCCTGCCCGGGCTAGCCGCATGCGCACGCTGAACCTCGAGCGCCTGCGCGAGTATGCGAGGCTCACGCGTTTCGACCGGCCGATCGGCATTTTGCTGCTGCTTTGGCCGACGCTGTGGGCGCTATGGATCGCGGGCGAGGGCAGCCCGCGCGTCGGCGTAGTGGTCGTATTTATACTCGGCGTCGTTCTGATGCGCGCTGCGGGCTGCGCGATCAACGACTACGCGGACCGCGATGTTGACCCGCACGTCGCGCGCACTCAGGCGCGACCGCTCGCCCAAGGTTCGATTGCGCCGCGCGAGGCGCTCGCAGTGGCTGCCGCGCTCGCGGTCGCCGCATTCCTGCTCGTGCTGACGATGAACCGTCTCACCATCCTGCTGTCGATCGTCGGCGCGGCGCTCGCGGCGAGCTATCCGTTCATGAAGCGGTGGACATGGCTGCCGCAGCCGTACCTGGGGATGGCGTTCGGGTGGGCGATTCCAATGGCGTTTGCGGCGCAGACCGGCGCGGTTCCCCCGGTTGCGTGGCT
>CAYXYM010000045.1:0-3740 GCA_964469285.1 uncultured Gammaproteobacteria bacterium
CCATGAAGAACTGCTCTTGCCGGTTCGCGACCTGCGTCAGGATCGATTGCCCGACCGTGCGCTTGCTCTTCGTCACGTAGTTCGTGTACGACGGGTACGCGATCGCCGCGATCACGCCGATGATCGCGACGACGATCATGAGCTCGATCAATGTGAAACCCCGTGTGCGTGTCATGGTGTCTGCTCTCCCTCATACCAATAAGTGCGCCAGCGCATGCTGCCCGGAATCGCCTCGGTCGAGAGGTCCGGGAGCAGGATCCGGTTCGGCGGCAACGATACCACCTCCGCCGGGATACCGCCCGAGCGCAAAGCGCGCGTGCGGTCCGAACGCGTGGTGGCTTCGCCGGGGCTGTCCGGGTCATCGTCGGTGGAATCGAAGTTGATGGTCGAGCGTGCGTCCGCGAGTGCGACCGCGTACAACACGCCGCCGCCCTCGGACGGCCCGCAGGTCGACGCCTCGGCCTCACCGGGCGGCAGGTAGGTCGTGAAGAAAATCGTGCCGCCGATGGTGAACGGCAGCGCGAGGCTCTTCTCGCCCGTGGTCTCCGCGAGCTGCAGGCGCCAGCCGTGCGAGAGGTCCGGCGTGCCGTCCTCCGGGCAGTCGCCGGCCTGGATGCAGTTGCTGGTCACGTCGCCGAGGTTGTTCGGATCGTACGTCGGCAGCACCTCATCTTCGAGCAACGGCCCGCTGGTCGTGCGCCGGTCCTTGATCATGTACAGGAAGTTTTCCGGAACGACGCCTGTGTAACCCTTGTCGAGCGGGTTCGCGCGGTCGCCCGACCCGATGACCACTGCGTCGAACGAACTCTCTGAGTCGCGCGCGAGTACGACGTCGGGCGCGTGGAAGAAGCGCCGCTCGTTCGCTGGGCTGTCGTCGTCGAAGTGGCGGCCGAGCCGCGCGAGCGGGAACACGAGCCAGTCGGTGTCCGGGTCGCCGACGGTGTCGACGCGCCACACCGTGCCGCCGGTGTCGCCGACGTAGATGCGGTCCGTGAATCCGTCGCCGGACGTGTCGACGATCGTGACGTCGGACGGGATGCTGTCGACCATCTCGTCGTGTGCGGCCTTCCAGATCAACGCACCGGTCAGTGCGTTGACGACATAGATCGCGTTGCCCTCGTTGTCGTTGGTGCCGCCGGCGCCGCGTGCGTCCTTGTTCGTGTCATAGCCACCGCCGAACACGATGATTGGAGTCGTGGTTGCCTCGCCGTCAACGTCAAGGCTCAACGCGCCGATCTGTGGTGTCGAGAACGTCTGGCCGAGCGTCTCGAAGCCCGTATCGGCTGATGTGATGCGCCACAGCAGGTAGGGGGCATCGGGATCCGTGATGTCGAGCGCGTAGTAGGCATTGCCACCGCGGCGCAGGCCGACGAAAACAATCACACGGTCGCCGTCATCGATCGTACCGTTGCCGTTCACGTCGCGCGTGTAGACGACCGGCGCGCCATCGACCGTGTAGGGGTGGGGCGGGCCTTCTTCGAGCGCGATGTTCGTACGCAGTGTGGTCATCTTGTCCATCACGGTGCGTGGCATGAAGCCCCAGACTTCCTCGCCGATTTCATTGGCCTCTGCGTCGGTATTGCGGAACATGCGCAGATAGCCGTCGTTCGACCCCATCATGATGCGGATGTCTGGGTTCTGCAGCGTGTGGTCGCCGACCGCGCCGTAGTTGATCGGCAGCGGACGCGAGTGCAGCGGGTCGCCGAGCAGCCATGGACGCGCGAGCGTCGGGTCTGCCGGGTCGCGGACGGACCAGTTGTCGATGTCCAAGCCACGCATCCACTTCAGCATCTCGAGCGCAGCGGTCGCATCCGCAGAGCCGATGTCCGTCAGCAATGCAGAAGCGACGTCTGAGTCTGCGTCTAGGTCCATCAGCGCGTTCGTCGTGCCGTTGGTGATCGTCGCGGGCTCCGTGAACAGCTGGCGCGCGCCGACATCCGCATTCGCGGCGCCCGGGCCGCCCGCGATGAAGCCGGGAATTTTCTGACCCGCGCCGCCACGGTCGACCGAGCGGCCGTCACGGCCATCAATCTCGCCGTTGTCGACATCGGCAGCCGGCAAGGCACCGCCGTTCGTCCAGAACGTGAGCGCGCTGAAGTTGATGCGGCCGTCCGCGGCGACGGCGTCATTGCCAAGCTGGTCTACGAGGCGTACCACTGAGCCGTCCTGCTCGATTTTCAGCTTCTTCAAGCTGCCCGGCCATGCGGGCCGGCCTTCCGGGTCGGCCTGGAACAGCGCGATGTACACGTTGTCCACGATTTCCGAGCGATTGAACACGTTGACCGGGACCGACGCGGACACGAAGGTCGTCGACACCGACAGAATTTGTTGGAAGATACTGTTCAGCGTTTCGACCAGTAGCTGCGGATTGCCGAGCACGCCGAGCGCGAGGCTCGTGCCGGATGCGGCCGCGAGCGCGTGGCGCGACGGGTTGGTCTGATCCGTGATGAACCAGCCGACGACGTTCTGCTTACCGTTGATGTCGTTTCCCTCGCCGAGATAGGTCTCGGTGCCGAGGTCGGCGTCGTACATGAAGTCGAGGACGCTCTCGAAGCTGCCGGAGTTACCTTGCATGCTGATGCCCATGCCGCCGCTCGCCGGGGAGGCCGCAATCGCGGAATCCGAATCGTCCTCTTGGTTGCTGGTGCCGAATGTAAAGCTGATCGTGAATACCTTCGTGCAGTGCGTCGCGTCGGCTAGCGGCGAGATGTAGGTCCAGGTATCGTCGTTCTCGACCATGATGGCCGGGTCCCACGCGATCGCGGCGAGGTCGCCCTGCGTCGCGTCATCGAGATTCTTGTTCTGGTTGTAGCCCGGCGCGCCCGGGTAACTGCCCTTGCCGTTGCGGCCGTTGTACACGCCCTTGCCAGTCAGGTAGCGGTAGAACTCGAACCAGATTTCCTTGCCCTGCCACGAGTGCGAGAGGCCACCCTGCGGGTTCGGCATTGCCTCGAGGATGCCGAGGAACTTCGCTTTTGCGCCATTCCCGTCGTCTTTTTCGACCGACTCGAAGCCCATGGCGATGTAGCCGCCATTCGCGCAGCCGTTGCTGTCCGCGTTCCCTGGCCCCGCACAGTTGTTCTTTTGCCCGTGCGGAAGCATCAGACCGACCTTCACACCGGCGAGTTCCTTGAATACGACGTTCAAGGCCATGCGTAGCGCGATGAAGTAAGTCCAGCTCGTGCCCTCGGGCACATTCTCCTCGCCGAGCTCGGCGACGAAGAATTCGCGGTCCGCGTCGCTGATGTTGAACGTCGAGCCGAGGTTCGACCGGTAATCGAGGTTGAACATCACGAGCGGCTCGCTGCCGGCCTCACCGCGCGGCTCCATATAGATGTCGATGTCCTCCGCGTAGACGAGCGAGGGCAGCAGGCCCAGTGAGACGACGATCAGCGTACGGATGAGTGTCTTCATATCATTGCCCCTTCGGTACGACCACGAGCATTCCCTGTATGACTTCCGCGTGCCCCTCGCCCTGATCGCCGCGCGCGAATGTCGCGTCAATCTGGAATGCCGCAGCGGTCAGCATGCGTGCCGACGTGCCGAGGCCGCGTGGGGGCGGCCGGAACGTCGGCCCGAGGCGTTCGACCACGACGGTGATTGATTCGTCGGCGAGTTCGTCGGCGTAGAGCCCGTCCGGCAGCGTCATTGAGGTTGCATTGCAGGACTCATCGAGGTCAGCGCTGCAGGTTCGAAAGCCGACATCGCCGACGACCGCCATCGCAGACGGCGTGTCGAGC
>CAYXYM010000046.1:0-10331 GCA_964469285.1 uncultured Gammaproteobacteria bacterium
GCGACGGCGAAATCACGAGCGGCGGCTTCTCGCCGACGCTCGGCAAGTCGATCGCACTCGCGCGCGTTCCCGCCGACGCCGGCGACGCGGTCGAAGTCGACGTACGCGGCCGCCTGTTGAAAGCCAAAGTCGTCAGGCCACCTTTTGTACGCAACGGCAAGGCGCTTGTTTGAATTGTAGGAGCGGCGCTTTTGCGCGTGGGAGCGACGCTCTCGGCGTCGCGATTGAAAACTAGAGAGGCACTGGTTATGAGCAATATTCCAAAAAACCTGAAATTCGCAAAGTCCCACGAGTGGGCGCGCGTCGAGGACGACGGCACTGTGACCATCGGTATCAGCGACCACGCGCAGGGCGCGCTCGGCGACCTCGTATTCGTCGAAGCGCCAGGCGTTGGCGACACGCTCGCGGCGAATTCCTCGTGCGCGGTCGTTGAATCGGTGAAAGCCGCGTCCGACGTGTACAGCCCGATTGCGGGCACGGTCGTCGCGGTGAACGATTTGCTCGACGGCACACCGGAGCTGGTTAACAGCGACCCGTACGGAGAGGGCTGGCTGTTTCGCATGCGCCCGGACGACGATGACGCCCTGGGCGCGCTGCTCGACGCCGACGCGTACGCCAAAGTGGTCGCGGACGAAGAGCACTGATCGATGCCGTTCATTCCGCACACCGAGACCGAGGTCTCCGAGATGCTCGCCGCCATCGGCGTCAGCGACATCGAGCAGTTGTTCGACGAAATACCGGCCGCGCTGCGCGCGGGCGAGATGAAAGGCATCCCGGAGACCGCGGGCGAGCTTGAAATCAGCCGGCTGATGCACCGACGCGCGGAACAGGATGGGTCGCCGATGTGTTTCATCGGCGCTGGCGCTTACGAACACCACATCCCGGCCGCCGTGTGGGAAATCACCACGCGCGGTGAGTTCTACACTGCGTACACGCCGTACCAGGCCGAGGCCAGCCAGGGCACGCTGCAACTGCTTTATGAATTCCAGACGATGATGGCCAAGCTGATGGCGCTCGACGTGTCGAACGCGTCGCTGTACGACGGCGCATCGGCGCTCGCCGAAGCGGTATTGATGGCGGTACGCGCGCACAAGACGTCGAAGGCTCGCCGCGTGCTCGTCGCGGGTACCGTGCATCCGCTGCATCGCGCGGTCGCCGAAGCGATTTGTGCCGCGCAGGCGATCACGTTCGAAGTCGTGTCTTTCGACCCAACGTCGGGCAACACGCCGGTCGCACAGTTGAAGCAATACGAGGATTCGGACGTCACGGCGCTGGTCATCGCGCAACCGTCGTTCTTCGGCACACTCGAGGACGTACACGCGCTGACTGATTGGGCACACGCGCAGGGCGCGCTCGTGATCGCGTCGGTGAATCCGGTCGCGATGGGTGTGCTCTCGCCGCCCGGCGAGTGGGGCGAGACCGGCGCCGATATCGCGTGCGGCGAGGGCCAGCCGCTGGGCATCCCGTTGTCGTCGGGTGGGCCGTACTACGGCTTCATGGTCTGCCGCAGCGCGCTCGTGCGGCAGATGCCGGGCCGCATCATCGGCCGCACCGTCGACCTCGACGGCAAAGAGGGTTTTGCGTTGACGCTGCAGGCGCGCGAACAGCACATCCGCCGCTCGAAGGCGACATCGAACATCTGCACGAACCAGGGCCTGATGGTAACCGCGTCCACAATCCACATGGCGCTGCTTGGTCCGACTGGCCTTGCCGCTGTCGCTGCGACCTCGCACGCACAGACCGTGCGCCTTGTCGAGCGCCTGACCCGCGTACCCGGCGTATCGCGGGTATTTGCTGCGCCGTTCTTCCACGAGTGCGTGCTCACGCTCGATCAACCGGCGATTCCGGTGCTCGACCGCCTCGCCGACCGCGGTATCGCGGCGGGCCTCCCGCTCGCCGAGTTCTATCCGGCGCTCGGCGACGGCGCGTTCCTCGTCTGTGCGACCGAAACAAAAACCGACTCTGACATCGAAACTTTTGCCGAAGCGCTCGGGGCAGCGCTCAAGGCCTGACCGAGAGGAATTCCAAATGGCGACAGTCAAACTGAAAGGCAATGAAATTCACACCAATGGCAACATGCCCGAGGTCGGCGACAAAGCACCTGACTTCAAGCTCACCAATACCGAGCTGCAGGACGTCACGTTGGCGGATTGCAAGGGCACGACGGTGATGAGCATCTTCCCGAGCATCGATACCCCGGTGTGCGCACTGTCTACGAAGAAATTCAACGACCATGCGCGCAAGCATCCGGACATCAACTTCTTGATGGTCGCGGTCGATACGCCGTTCGCGATGGCGCGCTTCTGTGCGAACGAGGGCATCGAGAACGTGAAGCTGCTGTCGATGTTCCGCGACAAGAAGTTCGCGGAGGATTACGGCTTGCTGATCACCGATGGCCCGATGGCGGGCGTCTCCGCGCGCGCCGTGATGGTTCTGGACGAGAACCACGTCGTGAAGCACGCGGAGCTCGTGCCCGAGATCGGCCAGGAACCCGATTATGACGCGGCGTTTGCTGCATGCTGATTTTTGAACATTCAATGCCGGGGCGGCGCGCGTACGCGCAGGCCCCGGCGAACATTCCGGAGACGCCGGCGATCCCAGCTGCGCTGCGCCGCAAGGCGCCGCTCGACTGGCCGCAGGTGTCGGAGCTGCAGGTCGTGCGCCACTACACGCGCCTGTCGCAGAAAAACTTTTCGATTGACACGCACTTCTATCCGCTCGGCTCGTGCACGATGAAGTACAACCCGCGCGCGTGCAATCGGCTTGCGATGCTGCCCGAGTTCCTCGCGAGGCATCCGCTTGCGCCGGCCGCGCATGGGCAGGGCTTCCTCGCCTGTATGCACGATCTGCAAGAGATCCTAAAGGAAGTCACCGGCATGCAGGGTGTCTCGCTGACGCCGATGGCCGGTGCGCAGGGAGAGCTCGCCGGCGTGATGATGATTCGCGCGTACCACCGGGCGCGCGGCGACACGGCGCGGACCGAGATTCTCGTGCCGGACGCTGCGCACGGCACCAACCCGGCGACGGCGGTGATGTGCGGCCTGACGGTTCGGGAGATTCCGACCGACAAGAATGGCGACGTCGACATGGCGGCGCTGCAGGCCGCGGTCGGCCCGCAGACCGCAGGCATCATGCTCACGAATCCGTCGACGCTCGGCGTGTTCGAGCGACGCATCAAGGAGATTTCACAGCTTGTGCACGACGCGGGCGGTCTCCTCTATTACGACGGCGCCAATCTCAATGCAATTCTCGGCAAGGTCCGGCCCGGCGATATGGGCTTCGACGTCATTCACATGAACCTGCACAAGACGTTCTCGACGCCGCACGGCGGCGGCGGCCCCGGCTCCGGCGCAATCGGCGTGGGCAAGCGGCTGCTGCCGTTCATGCCGACGCCGATCGTCGGCAAGGACGGCGACCAGTTCCGCTGGCTCGACCACAAGGACCTGCCGCAGACCATCGGCCGGCTGTCGGCGTTCATGGGGAACGCGGGCGTGCTGCTGCGTGCGTATGTGTACGCGCGCATGCTTGGGCGCGCGGGCATGAGCCGTGTCGCGGATTTCGCGACGCTGAACGCGAATTACTTGATGGTGAAGCTCAAGGATGCGGGCTTCGATCTTGCCTACCCCGCGCGTCGCGCGAGCCACGAGTTCATCGTGACGCTGAAGCGCGAGTCAAAAGATTCTGGCCTCACCGCGATGGATATGGCGAAGCGCCTGCTCGATTATGGATTCCACGCGCCAACGACCTACTTTCCGCTGCTCGTACCGGAGTGTCTGTTGATTGAGCCGACCGAGACGGAGACGCGCGCGGACATCGATGCGTTCGTCGACGCGATGGTCAAGATTCGCGAGGAAGCAAAGAACGACATCGCGTTCGTGAAGGGCGCACCTTATACGATGCCGGTGCGGCGCCTCGACGACGTGCGCGCGGCCCGCCAACTCGACCTCGTCTGGCAATCGGATAAGACATGACGGCACTGATTTGCGGTTCTTACGCGTTTGACACGATCATGGTGTTCGGAGACCGGTTCCAGCGGCACATCCTGCCGGATCAGGTGCATATGTTGAACGTTTCGTTCCTCGTGCCGGAGCTGCGGCGTGAATTCGGCGGTTGCGCCGGCAACGTCGCGTACAACCTGAAGCTGCTCGGCGGCGAGGGCTACGGGATGGGTACGGTCGGGCACGACTTCGCGCCGTATGCGGCGTGGCTCGACGAATGCGGCCTGTCGCGCCGTTTCCTGCGCGAAGTGCCGGCATTCACGGCGCAGGCCTACATCACGACCGACGTCGACGACAATCAGATTACGGCATTCCATCCGGGCGCGATGAGCCACTCGCATGAGAATACGGTCCCCCGCGACGCGGGTATCACGCTGGGGATGGTGTCGCCGGACGGCCGCGACGGAATGCTGCAGCACGCAGAGCAGTTTGCCGACGCGGGCATTCCGTTCATTTTTGATCCTGGCCAGGGCCTGCCGATGTTCGACGGCGCCGAGTTGACGCGCTTCGTGGAACTCGCGAATTGGGTCGCCTTGAACAGTTATGAGGCCGCGATGTTGTGCGAGCGCACCGGACTCACGATCGAACAGGTCGCCGAGCGCTGCGAGGCGGTCATCGTGACCGCGGGCGGCGAGGGCTCCACCGTCTACACGGATGGCGAGGTCATCACGATTCCAGCGGCGGCCCCGACGGCCGTCGTCGACCCGACCGGCTGCGGCGATGCGTATCGCGCCGGTCTCATCTACGGCCTGATGAACGACTTCGACTGGCCGACGACCGGCCGCATCGCGTCATTGATGGGTGCGATCAAGATTGCGCACCCCGGCACCCAGAACCACGCGTTCACGCGTGCGGAGTTCGACGACCGGTACAAAGTGGCGTTCAACGATGCGCTGTGAGCGGCACGCCCCCGCGCTTCTGGTAATGGCGTTTGAGCAGCGCGATTGCAGTAAATGCAATCGGGAATGGCGCGACCCAAGGTAAGAGCATCAGCCACCAGGGTTGGCCATCGTAAAGATCAGGCCACAGGCGCGTGCTGCCGAACGCGAAGAACGCGATGTGCGCGGCCATGCCGGCGATAATCATCGATTCGAAGTGTTGGTAGAACCAGTAGCGCGGGACGACCTGCGGTGGCTTGCGCCACGCAAGCATCTCGAGCCCCGCGGTTACGACGCCGAGCGCGCCGAACACGAGCAGCAGCGGGAAGCGCGTCTCCCACCACTGCCAAAGTAGGACCGCGCCGGCCACACCAATCATCATCTGGATCGCAAAATCGAACGGTGTGCGCATCAGATGGGGACCCGCTTTCCGGCGCAGCACCACGATTCCACCCCAGACTGCGGCGAACGTAATCAGCGTCAGGAAACCGAGGAACAACGCGAAGTCGCGGTTGCCGCCGAGTACACGCTCGATGGTCATCGTTGCGGCGCTCACCAGAATCACGCTCATTGCGCCGACGAAGATCCAGCCGGCGGTGCGGTGGAAGCGTGCGCCCTTGCGCGTGAACAACGGAAACCAGAACGACACCAGCGCGATTGCGCCGGCGGTGAGGTGGAAGTACGCGAAGAATTCACGGAACCCGATCATGATTTATCCCCCTTGCGCTTCTTGATACGCGCGATGCATTCGTCGGCCCATTCAATTCGCGCTCGACCTTTCTTCAGGCCGAGTGCGAGCGTCAACTGTGGAAAAAAAGCGTCATCCGGCAGCTCATCGGGATAGCGCGGATCTTCGGCGCGCCACTGCCGTTCGATGTGCTCAAGCGTTGCGACTTCCATGGCAAGCTCCCCGCGCAACGCCGTCAGGAACGCGAGCGCGCGGTCGAGGTCGGCGAGTTCATTCATGAACCACACTTGCGCGAGCCATTCGATGCGCTCGGTGTTCACCTGTGGCGACCGCCTGAGCCACGCGTGGAGTTCGGCGCGCCCGGTGTCGGTCAGCGCGTAGACCTTGCGCGGTGGCCCCCGGTCCGACGGCTGAACCGTCGACGTCAGCAGCCCACTGGCTTCGAGGCGCTTCAGTGTTGGATAAATTTGCGACAGCTCGGCCGCCCAGAAATGACCGATCGATTGCGCGAATCCCGTCTTGAGGTCGTAACCGCTGGCCGGGGTCCGCAGCATGCCGAGCAGAATGTGGTCGAGCGCCATGAGCGTCATGGTATATCACTAACTATATAAGTCAATATATAGAAGAATTATTCCGCTAAGTGACCCGCGTCACAGATTCGGGGCGGTGTTTAGGGGATGCTTCGCCCATGAAAAAGCCAATGCGCATTGCCTATCCGGTGTTGATGGCCGTCGCGCTCGCCAGTTGCGGCGGCGACGATGACGCTTGGGGCACACTCAGCCTCGGCGTCACCGACGCGCCGGTCGATTCGGCGAGCCGCGTCGTCGTCGAATTCACGGGCGTCGAGCTGAAGCTCGCGGACGGCGGCATCGAGAACTTCCCATTCGTCGCACCGCGCCAAATCGATTTGCTCGCTTTGCAAGGCGGTGGGTCGGCGCTGTTGCTCGACGGTGAACAGGTTCCTGCGGGCCATTACGAGTGGATTCGCCTGTCGGTGAACGCCGACCAATCGGGTTCGACGTCGTTCATCGAATACGACGACGGCAACGTGTTCCCGCTGTTCATTCCGAGCGGCAACCAGGCCGGCCTACGCCTCGTGAGCGGATTCGACGTGCCGGCCGGCGGCACGGCGGACTTCACGATTGACTTCGACTTGCGCCGGTCAATCGTGCGCCCACCGGGCCTTGGTCCGAACCACATCCTGAGGCCGGCGCTGCGGCTGGTGGACAACACCGAGATTGGCTCGATTGCCGGTAGGATCGACGAATCTTTGATCTTCCCGGCCTCCGGCGATGCCTGCAGCCCGGCGGTCTATGTATACGCGGGCACGGACGTCGATCCGGTCGAAGTGACCGACGATGCCGGTCCACTCGTCACGGCGCTTGTCGAACTGGAAGAGCCAACCGGCGAATACCGCTACCGTGCCGCGTTCATCGCGGCGGGCGAGTACACCGTCGCGTTCACCTGTGAGGCAGCGGATGACGAAGCGACAAGCGACGATGGAATCGCGTTCGTCGGCGGTCGCGCGAACGTCACGGTGGTTGCCGGCGGCGAGGCGGTTGTCAATTTTCCGCCCGACTAGGCTTTTTTCTAACGGGGAAACAGGCTAATGCCCGATACTCGGCACGCTGCGTACTCCGATACGCTCGAACCATGTCGAGTCAAGCAGAAGTTCGCACCGAACCCTGCGCGGTCGCCCGAATCACGGCGACGCCGCCGCCGGGTACTGCGGAGTTGTTCGATCAGCGCCTGCTCGCGCTGTTCGGGACGCTCGGCGCGAGATACCGTAACGACGTCGACGCGCTGATTCAGGCGCGCGCCGAGCGGCAGCGCCGCTTCGACGCCGGCGAGCTGCCAGACTTCCGAGACGACACCGCCGCCATCCGCGACGCCGATTGGCGCGTTGCGCCGATTCCGGATGACCTAACGGACCGGCGCGTTGAGATTACGGGTCCCGTAGACCGAAACCTCGTTGTAAACGCATTGAATTCCGGTGCGCGCGTCTACATGGCGGACTTCGAGGATTCCACGACGCCGACATGGTCGAACCTGTTGCACGGACAGCGCAACCTGCGCGACGCAGTGCGGTGCACCATTGATTTCACCACGCCCGATGGACGCGAATACGTGCTGTGCGAGGATCCAGCCGTATTGTGTGTGCGGCCGCGCGGCTTGCACCTCGACGAGGCACACGTCGAGGTCGACGGCGAGCGGATGCCGGCGGCACTGTTCGACGCGGCCGTGTTTCTGTACCACAACGCGCGCCCGTTAATCGATCGAGGCAGCGGGCCGTACCTTTATTTGCCAAAGCTCGAGGGCGCCGCCGAGGCGGCGTTATGGGAACGCGTTCTTGCCGACATCGAAGCCTCGCTCGAGCTGGACGCGGGCGCCATCAAGGTCACGGTACTCATCGAGACCGTCACGGCGGTGTTCGAGATGGACGAAATCCTGCACGCGCTGAAAACGCGCGTGGTCGGCCTGAATTGCGGCCGTTGGGACTACATTTTCAGTTACATAAAGCGCTTACGCGGGCATTCAGACCGGCTGTTGCCGGACCGGGACCAGGTCACGATGTCGACCCCGTTCCTGCGTGCGTATTCGCAATTGCTGATCCAGACCTGTCACCGGCGCGGCGCACTCGCGATGGGCGGTATGGCAGCGCAGATACCAGTCAAAGACGACGCGGCGGCGAACGCCGCGGCGTTGGAGAAGGTCCGTCAAGACAAGGAGCGGGAAGCCAAGGATGGCCATGACGGAACCTGGGTCGCGCATCCGGCATTGGTGCCGGTTGCGATGGAGGTGTTCGACAGAACCCTCGACGGCCCGAATCAACTGCAGCGACTCCGCGACGATGTCGCGATCAGCGCTGCACAATTACTCGATGCGCCGAACGGTTCGATTACCGAAGCCGGCGTGCGCGGCAACATCGTCGTCGCGATTCAATACCTCGCAGCCTGGCTGAACGGTGAGGGTTGCGTGCCCCTGAACGACCTGATGGAAGATGCAGCGACCGCGGAAATCGCGCGCGCGCAACTCTGGCAGTGGGCACGGAACGATTACGCTCGCCTCGACGACGGCCGAAAAATCAGCCTCGACCTCATCGATGCTTGGCAGCGCGAGGAAGTCGCCGCGATGGACGGTCACGCGGATTCCGTCGCCCGGGCTGCAAAGATTCTTTCCGATGTGACCCACGACGACGCGTTCGTGGAGTTCCTGACGCTGCCTGGCTACGAGGAGATCATCCAACATGGAGTTTGAACTGGAAAAGGCATGGAGCGGAGATTCCCGCTGGGAGGATGTCCAGCGTCCGTATAGCGCGAGCGAGATGTTGCGCCTGCGCGGCAGCGTCACGATCGAGCACACGCTCGCGCGCCACGGTGCGGAAAAGCTGTGGCGCTTACTGCACGAAGAACCCTTCGTGAACGCGCTCGGCGCGCTGACCGGTAACCAGGCGATGCAGCAGGTGCGCGCCGGCCTCAAGGCAATTTACCTGTCGGGATGGCAGGTCGCCGCAGACGCAAACCTGTCGGGCCAGATGTATCCCGACCAGTCGCTGTATCCCGCAAATTCGGTCCCCGCCGTCGTGCGGCGCATCAATAACACCTTCCTGCGCGCGGACCAGATCCAGCACGCGGAGGGCGAGGGCGACATCGATTGGTTTGCGCCAATCGTCGCTGATGCGGAAGCCGGCTTCGGCGGCGTATTGAACGCACATGAGCTGATGAAGGAAATGATCGAGGCCGGCGCGGCCGGCGTCCATTTTGAAGACCAACTGGCGTCCGCGAAGAAATGTGGCCACATGGGCGGCAAGGTGCTCGTTTCGACGAGCGAGGCCGTGCAGAAGCTCATCGCCGCGCGGCTCGCCGCGGACATCGCGAACGTGCCGACGCTGATTGTTGCGCGCACGGATGCGATGGGCGCCGGTCTGCTCACGTCCGACGTCGACGAGCGCGACCGTGGGTTCATCACCGGTGACCGGACGGTCGAGGGCTACTTCCGCGTCAATGCCGGCATCCGGCAGGCGATTGCCCGTGGCCTTGCCTACGCGCCCTATGCCGACCTCGTGTGGTGCGAGACGTCGACGCCGAACCTCGACGATGCGCGCGCGTTCGCGGAAGCGATCCGCCGCGAGTACCCGAACAAGATGCTCGCCTACAACTGTTCGCCGTCGTTCAACTGGAAAAAGAACCTGTCGGAATTCGACATCGCTCGGTTCCAGCGCGAACTCGGCGCAATGGGCTACAAGTTCCAGTTCATCACGCTGGCCGGCTTCCACGCGTTGAATTTCAGCATGTTCGAGCTCGCGCGCGGTTACCGCCAACGCCAGATGCCGGCGTACGTGGAATTGCAGGAAGCGGAATTCGCTGCTGAAAAGCACGGTTACACCGCGACGCGCCACCAACGCGAGGTCGGTACCGGCTATTTCGATCAACTCGCCCAGGCGATCTCAAGCGGCACGTCGTCGCTGGCGGCGCTACAGGGTTCGACAGAGACTGAGCAATTCCACACCGCGAGGGCTGGATAATGAACGTAGCGCTGACACCCCTGATTTCACTGATTGCCGGAATCTTGATCCTGATCTTTCCCCGGCTGCTCAATTACATCGTGGCGATCTACTTGATCATCGTCGGCGTCGCGGGGCTGTTTAACCTGTAGCGGCCGGGCGCCAGCGGGAGAACGGCGAGCGCGGTTCGACATCACAGCCGAGTTCCGTCAGCCACGACGCGACGCGATGGTTCGAGTTCCCGAATGCGGTGTAGGGCTGCG
>CAYXYM010000047.1:0-5407 GCA_964469285.1 uncultured Gammaproteobacteria bacterium
GCTTGATCATTCGCGGCGCAAAGGCGCCGCTCCTACATTTACTACAGATGTGGGAGCGGCGCCTTTGCGCCGCGATTTTCCAGTGTTAGTCGTCAACGGCGGGCAACTCTCGGGGACCGTCCAGATGCCCGGCGATAAATCCATCTCCCATCGCGCGGCGATTCTCGCGTCACTCGCGAACGGCGTGGGTGAGATTCGCGGCTTCCTCGAGGCTGCCGACACCCACGCGTTGCTCGACGCGCTCGAAGCGCTGGGGGTGTCCGTCGAACGCGTGGCCCCCGGCGAACTCCGTATCCGCGGACGCGCGAACGCGCCGTTCGACGACCCCGCCGAACCCCTCGACCTCGGCAACTCAGGCACGGCACTGCGATTGCTCGCCGGGGTGCTCGCCGGCCGCGGCACGCGCGCCGTCCTGACGGGTGATGCATCACTGCGGGGTCGCCCGATGGACCGCATCGTCAAACCCTTGCGCCATATGGGTGCCTGCATTGATGCCCCCGGCGGAGACACCGCGCCGTTGACCCTCCACGGCGGCGCGCTGACCGGCATCGACCATGTCGCACCCGCCGCGAGCGCGCAAGTCGCCTCCTGCGTGTTGTTGGCCGGCTTGCACGCCGACGGCACAACGCGCGTTCGGTTGCCCGCGCCGGCGCGCGACCATACCGAGCGCCTGCTGGCCGCGTACGGCATTAATACGCGCGGCGGGGTCCGGCGCTGCGACTGGTCGCAAATTCAGGCGCGCCGCGTCGAGGTACCGGGCGACCCATCGTCCGCCGCGTTCGTTGCCGCGGGTGCGGCGCTCATTCCGGGCAGCGAGGTCCATTTAAAGCGCATCTGCGGGAATCCGCTCAGGACCGGCTTCGTGGACGTCCTGGCGCGCATGGGTGCGGACGTTGCCTGGACGGGGCGCCGGGAACGGGACGGCGAGTCGGTCGGCGACCTCCAGATTCGAGGCGGGGCGTTGCGCGGAACCGCCATTCGGCCGGATGAGGTTCCGGGCCTGATCGATGAGCTCCCCGTGCTGCTCGCGGTCGCCGCGTTTGCGGACGGCACGACGACGGTCGACGGCGCGTCCGAGCTTCGGTACAAGGAGAGCGACCGTCTGGCCACCCTGGCAGCCGGCCTTGAGGCCATGGGCACACGGGTGTCTTTGCGCTCGGATGGCCTCACGGTCGAGGGCGGGCGGCCAGCCGGGGGCGAGATCGATGCCCACGGCGACCACCGCATTGCGATGGCGTTTGCGATTGCGGGGCTCCGGGCCCCCGTTCGGATCCGGCGCTGGCAGGTCATTGCGACGTCGTGGCCCGCCTTCGTGGCCGACCTGCGCGCGGCCGGACTGGACATAATGGAAGGGTGAACGGATGACGCTACCGGTACTCGCAATCGACGGACCGAGCGGCTCGGGCAAGGGCACGGTGGCGCGGCGGGTGGCTGCGACGCTCGGCTGGCATTTGCTCGACAGTGGCGCCGTGTATCGCGTCACCGCGGTCGCCGCGCTGAGGGACGGCGTCGCGCTCGACGACGAATCTGCGATTGCGGCGCTCGCGTCTCAGCTGCCCGTCCGGTTTACGGAGGACGCGCACGGTGAGGAATTGATCCGGCTCGGCGGCGATGACGTGACGCGCACGGTCCGTAGCGAACTGACCGGCGAAGCGGCTTCACGGATCGCGGCGCTACCGGCGGTGCGCGCTGCGCTTCTGACCCTGCAACGGAGTTTTCGTGAGCCGCCAGGCCTGGTCGCCGATGGCCGTGATATGGGGACCGTCGTGTTCACCGACGCACCGTTCAAGGTATTTCTCACCGCGACCGCCGAGGCGCGCGCGGAAAGGCGCTATAAGCAGTTGAAAGAAAAAGGGTTCGATGTTAGTCTTGCCAGCCTTTTCGGGGACATTGCCAAGCGGGACGCGAGGGACGCGGCTCGGGCGGTGGCTCCGTTAAGACCGGCCGCGGATGCAATCGAGATCGATTCCACGGCGCTGGACATCGCAAGCGTTGTCCAGCGCGTGCTCGAACTGATACAGCCGCGAACTTAAACTACTGACGCAGTGAACCCATAACCCAATGACTGAAAGTTTCGCAGAACTCTTCGAGCAAAGCCTCAACCACAAAACCATGCAGCCCGGCTCGATCGTGATGGGCACCGTGGTTGAAATCAAATCGGACGTCGTAATCGTCCATGCCGGCCTCAAATCCGAGGGCGTCATCCCCATCGAGCAGTTCTACGATGACGATGGCGAGCTCGAGGTCGTCGTCGGCGACGAAATCGAGGTTGCACTCGATGCGATGGAAGACGGCTTTGGGGAGACCCGCCTGTCGCGCGAGAAAGCCAAGCGCGCGCGTTCCTGGACCCGCCTGGAGAAGGCTTTCGAGGCCGGCGAAGTGGTCGAGGGCATCATCAGCGGCAAGGTCAAGGGTGGTTTCACCGTCGACATCGACGAGGTCCGTGCGTTCCTCCCGGGCTCGCTCGTCGACGTCCGCCCCGTACGCGACGTCGCGTACCTCGAGGGCAAGAACCTCGAATTCAAGGTCATCAAACTCGACCGGAAGCGCAACAACGTCGTGGTCTCGCGCCGCGCCGTCGTTGAGTCGGAGTTCAGCGCGGATCGCGAAGAACTGCTCGAGAACCTGCAGGAAGGCAACGTCGTGAAGGGTGTCGTCAAGAACCTCACCGAGTACGGCGCGTTCGTCGACCTCGGCGGCATCGACGGCCTGCTGCACATCACGGACATGGCGTGGAAGCGCGTCAAGCACCCGTCGGAAGTCGTGAACGTCGGCGATGAAATCGACGTGAAGGTGTTGAAGTTCGACCGCGAGCGCAACCGCGTATCGCTCGGCCTCAAGCAACTTGGCGACGACCCGTGGGAAGATCTCGCACGTCGTTATCCGCAGAGCACGCGCTTGTTCGGGAAAGTCACGAACATCGCCGACTACGGCTGCTTTGTGGAAGTCGAGCCGGGTGTCGAGGGCCTCGTCCACGTGTCCGAGATGGACTGGACCAACAAGAACGTGAACCCGGCGAAGGTCGTCGTCATCGGCCAGGAAGTCGAGGTCATGGTGCTCGAGATCGACGAAGAGCGTCGCCGCATTTCGCTCGGCATGAAGCAGTGCCAGCCGAATCCGTGGGACGAGTTCGGCGTGATTCACAACAAGGGCGACAAGGTGTCGGGCACGATCAAGTCGATTACCGACTTCGGCATCTTCATCGGTCTCGATGGCGGTATCGACGGTCTCGTTCACCTATCCGACATCTCTTGGGATGTACCGGGCGAAGAAGCGATCCGCAACTACAAGAAGGGCGACGAGCTCGAAGCGACCGTATTGTCCGTCGACGCACAGCGCGAGCGCATCTCGCTCGGCATCAAGCAGATGGAGCAGGACCCGTTCTCGGAGTTTGTCGGCATCCACTCCAAGGGCGCGATGCTGAAGGGCACCGTGACCGAAGTCGACGCGAAGGGTGCGACCATCGACCTCGGCGACGGCATCGAGGGTTACCTGCGTGCGCAGGACCTCGCGCGTGAACGCGTCGAGGATGCGCGCACCGTACTCAGCGTCGGTCAGGAAATCGAGGCGCGCTACGTCGGTGTCGACCGCAAGACCCGTCTGGTCAGTTTGTCGGTCCGCGCGAAGGAAGAGCACGAGGAGCAGCAGGCGGTGAAGGCTTACCGCGGCAGCACCACGGGCACCGCGACGCTCGGCGACCTGCTCAAGGGTCAAATCGGTAAGCAAGATCAATGACCAAGTCTGAACTCATCGCGGTGCTTGCCCGCAAGCAAGGCCATCTCAAGGACAAGGACGTCGAGTTGGCCGTGAAGAGCTTGTTGGACCAGATGAGCGGGGCGCTGTCGAGCGGGGAGCGGATCGAGATCCGCGGGTTCGGCAGCTTCTCTTTGCACTACCGGCCGCCACGGATTGGCCGTAATCCGAAAACCGGCGATGCGGTTTCGCTCGCCGGCAAGTACGTGCCGCACTTCAAACCTGGCAAGGACCTGCGCCAGCGGGTCAACGATGCCGCGCAGCAAGGGGCCGCACTGAAGACAGGGAGTTAGCCATGCTCCGCATTATTGGGTTCGTCGTCGTGGTGCTGGTGGTCGTGCTCGGCGCCAGCTTCGCCTACATCAACTCGGGAACCGTTACGGTTCATCTTTGGGTCCGCACCTACGAGCTCAGTCTGCCGTTCGCGCTGTTCTGCGCGCTGCTGATCGGCTGGGTCCTCGGCATCCTGAGCACGGTCGGCGTCATCGTCCGTCAGCTGCGGGAAATCCGCCGACTGCGCCGCGCCGCACGGCTCGCGGAAACGGAGATCAACAACCTACGCAGCATCCCGATCAGGAATGCTCACTGACAATTTCGTGCTGCTGACCCTCGTGCTGGTCGCTGCGGTCGGCGCGGGCTGGCTGCTGAGCGCGTGGCAGGGTCGGCGTCGCTCGGCATCGGGTACGCGGCCCGGCATGAGCGACGACTACTTCCGCGGCCTCAACTTCCTTCTGAATGAAGAGCCCGACAAAGCGCTCGAAGTGTTCATGCGCATGGTCGAAGTGGATTCTGAGACCGTCGAAACGCACTTTGCGCTCGCGAGTCTGTTTCGCCGACGCGGAGAAGTCGACCGCGCAATCCGAATCCACCAGAACCTGATTGCGCGCCCGAGCCTGTCGCGCCCACACCGCGAGCAGGCGCTCTACGAACTCGGCGAGGACTACATGCGGGCTGGGCTATTCGACCGCGCCGAGAACCTGTTCGTCGAGATTTCAAAATCCGGCCTTTATGTCGCGTCCGCACTGCGTCACTTGATGGCCATTTACGAGCAGCAGAACGATTGGGACCAGGCAATCGCCGCCGCACAGCGGCTCGAACTCGTCGACGGTCGCTCGCAACGGCGTGTCATCGCGCACTACTGGTGTGAACTCGCCGAGCTCGCGGAGCAGACCGGGCAACGCAAGCGCGCGTTGCAACTCGTCCAGAAAGCGCTCGCGGCCGACCCCGGTAGCGCGCGCCCCGGTATTCTGAAAGCAGAACTCCTGGACGCAGACGGGGACACGAAGGCGGCGCTGAAGGCGTACCACCATGTCGTCGATACTGACCCGGCATTCGCAGGCGAGGTGTTGTCGGCGATCGCGCACTGCTACCGGCGTCTCGGCGATGCAGACCGATTCGACGCGTTCCTGCAGCGGCTTCGCGCCGACAAACCGGCGACCGTCCCGTACGTTGCATTCGCGGCGTTCCATCAGCCCGGGTTGCACAGCCGAGAGATTCTTGCATTCGTCGCGCGCTATCTCGAGACGCGCGGGCAAGGGCTGGCACGCCTCCTGGACAAGCTCGTCGAGCAACGCTCGCTCGACCCCGAACTCGAGATGGACGAAGCGCGGCAACTCGTTCGCGTTTTGCTCGAGGACCACCCGCGCTTCCTGTG
>CAYXYM010000048.1:0-4252 GCA_964469285.1 uncultured Gammaproteobacteria bacterium
GCCGCATGCCCAGCAAGCCCCCCTACGCCATCGACATCGAGGTCAGCACCCGCTTCCTCGACGAGCAGTCCAGTCCGGAGGAGGACCGCTTCGTGTTCTCCTACACCATCCGCCTGCGCAACAACGGCGCGGTTGCGGCGCGGCTGCTCAACCGCCACTGGATCATCACCGACGCCAACGGCAAGGTGCAGGAGGTGAGCGGCGAGGGCGTGATCGGCGAGCAGCCACGGCTGGAGCCGGGCGCGGACTTCCGCTACACATCGGGCGCGGTGCTGGAGACCGCGATCGGCACCATGCGCGGCAGCTACGAGTGGGAAGCCGACGACGGCGCGCGCTTCCAGGCGCCGATCCCGCAGTTCACGCTGTCCATCCCGCGCACGCTGCACTGAGGCGCGCGTGGCGGTCTGGGCCATAGGCGACCTGCAGGGCTGTCACGATGTCCTGCAGCGCCTGCTGGAGGCACTGCGCTTCGATCCCGCCGTCGACCGGCTGTGGTTCTGCGGCGACCTTGTCAACCGCGGGCCTGCATCGCTTGAAGTCCTGCGCTTCGTCCATGACCTCGGCGACCGTGCGATTACCGTGCTCGGTAACCACGACCTGCATCTGGTCGCCGCGGCGCGGGGCCACGCCCGGCAGCGTGCTGGCGATACCTTCAGCGATGTCCTCGACGCCCCCGATGCCGCGGATCTCATCGACTGGTTGCAGCGACGACCGCTGCTCCACCATGACCGTGCGCGCGGCTTCACGCTGGTGCACGCAGGGCTCGCGCCGCAGTGGGACCTCGCGACGGCGACCGCGTGCGCGCGCGAAGTCGAACAGGTTCTCGCGGGCGCCGAGGCAGAGGCACTGTTCGCGTCGATGTACGGCGACCAGCCCGATCTTTGGTCGGACGCGCTAAGCGGTATCGACCGCTGGCGCTTGATCATCAACTGCTTCACGCGCCTGCGCTTCGTGACCACCGATGGACGCGTCGCGCTCGCCCACAAGGGCGCGCCGGACACCGCGCCCGTGGGGCTCGTGCCGTGGTTCGAGTACGGCCAGCGCCGCAACGCCGAATTGCATGTGATCTTCGGACACTGGTCGACGCTGAAACGGGACCCCGGCAACGGCGTTTATCCCCTGGATACCGGTTGTGTGTGGGGTGGGCGCCTCACCGCACTGCAGGTCGACGAGGATGGTGCGTGGTTTTCAGTCGATTGCGCGCCGCCTGTATCATGACTGGATGAAAATCGACCTGACGGACAAGCACGCGCTCGTCTGCGGCGCGAGCCAGGGCATTGGTCGCGCTGCCGCCACTGCGCTCGCAGCGGCTGGCGCACGCGTGACGCTGCTCGCCCGTAACCGAGATGGCCTCGACGTGGCGCGCGGCGCGCTCTCTGGCGATGGTCACGCCGTGTTGGTCGCGGACCTTGCCGACCCGAAGGCGTTGCGCGAAATCGTCGATGCGCACATCCGCGACGCGGGCCCGATTCACATCCTCGTGAACAACTCAGGCGGCCCCGCCGGCGGGCCGGCGCATCTCGCGGATGGCGACGCGTTCGCCGCCGCATTCCGCCAACACCTGCTCGCGTCGCAGCAACTTGTTCAGGCTGTGCTCCCCGGCATGCGCAGCGCGGGGTACGGGCGCATCGTCAACGTGATTTCGACGTCGGTCAAGGAACCCATCCGCGACCTCGGCGTATCGAACACGGTCCGCGGCGCGGTTGCGAGCTGGGCGAAAACGCTGGCCACCGAACTCGGCCCGGACGGCATCACCGTGAATAACGTGCTGCCGGGGTTCACCGCTACCGGCCGGCTCGACTACATCTTCGACACGAAAGCGCATAAGACCGGCAAACCTCGTGCCGACATCGAGGCCGCGGCGCGTGCGCAGGTGCCCGTGGGCCGCTTCGCCGAGCCGGCGGAGATTGCGGCCGCGATCGTGTTTCTCGCGTCGCCGGCGGCGGCGTACATCAACGGTATCAACCTGCCGGTAGACGGCGGCCGTACGGGCTCGCTGTGACCACATTCCAGCATTTCATCGATGGCACGTTCATCCCGTCGGCCGACGGCGCGACGCTCCCCGTCTACGAACCCGCAACCGGCCATGAATACGCGACGGTCGCGGACGGCGGCCAAGGCGAAATCGCGATGGCGGTCGCCGCGGCCGAGCGTGCATTCGTGGCATGGTCCGCGGCGGGGGCGGAGTCCCGCGCGCGCCATCTGCAGACGATCGCAGCGGGCATCGAGCGGCGCGCGCCTGAGTTCGCGGCCGCCGAATCGCGCGACACGGGCAAGCCACTTGCGCTCGCGCGCGACATGGACATCGCGCGCGCTGTGGCGAACTGCCGATTCTTCGCCGCGGCCATCACGCAGTTCTCGAGCGAAGCACATATGCAGCCTGGGTTCCTCAACTACACCTTGCGCGAACCGCACGGCGTCGTCGGCTGTATCTCACCGTGGAACCTCCCCCTGTTGCTGTTCACCTGGAAAGTCGCGCCCGCGCTCGCCGCGGGGAATTGTGTGGTCGCGAAGCCGTCAGAACTCACGCCGGCCACGGCGACGCTGTTCGCAGAGGTCTGCGCAGAAGCGGGGCTGCCCGCCGGCGTACTGAACGTGGTGCACGGGCGCGGCCCGGGCGCCGGCCAGGCGTTGGTCGAGCACCCGCGCGTGCGCGCGCTGTCGTTCACCGGCGGTACTGCAACCGGCGCGCACCTCGCGGCGACCGCTGCGCCGATGCTGAAAAAACTGTCGCTGGAGCTCGGCGGCAAGAATCCGACGCTCGTCTTCGCAGATTGCGATTTCGACCACGCCGTCGCCGAGAGCGTGCGTGCCGCGTTCCTGAATCAGGGCCAGATCTGTCTTTGCGGTTCGCGCGTTTACATTGAGCGGCCAATCTACGAACGATTTCGCGACGCGTTCGTCGCGGCGACGCAAGCGCTCGTCGTCGGCGACCCCAATGAAGACGCGACGCGCCTCGGCGCACTCGCGTCGCACGCGCATCTCGACAAAGTTCTCGCGGCCATCGCGGCCGCGCGCGCCGAGGGCGGCACGGTACTCGCCGGCGGCGGACGCGCAAAGCTCGGGGGGCGTTGTGCCGATGGCTGGTTTGTCGAACCAACCGTGATTGAGGGCTTGCCGGCGGAGTGTCTTACCGACCGGGAAGAAATCTTCGGGCCGGTGGTGACGCTCGCGCCGTTCAATGACGAATCGGAAGTCATCGCGCGCGCGAATGGCACGCGATACGGGCTCGTCGCGTCGGTCTGGACGCACAACCTCGACCGCGCGCACCGCGTCGCCGCGGCGCTCGCAGCCGGTATCGTCTGGGTTAATTGTTGGATGGTGCGTGACCTGCGCACGCCGTTCGGCGGGGTGAAAGACTCCGGCGTCGGCCGCGAAGGCGGCCTCGAGGCGCTGCGATTCTTCACCGAACCCCGCAATGTCTGCGTCAAGGTGGCCGATGGCTGATACCTTCAAATCGTCCCGCGCCGCACCGCCGGTCGGTGCGTACCCACACGCACGCCGCGTCGGGAAGCTGCTGTTTCTGTCCGGCGTCGGCCCGCGCGGCGTCGACAGTTCGATCCCCGAGGGTATCGAAGCACAGACGCACGCGGTGTTCGCGAACGTGCGCGCAATCCTCGAGGACGCCGGGTCCAGCTGGGAGCGGCTTGTCGACGTCACCGTCTTCCTCACCGACATCAAGTCGGACTTCGCCACGTACAACCGCCTGTGGGCCGAATACTTTCCACACGACCCACCTTGCCGAACGACGGTCGAAATCACCGCGCTGCCGACGCCGATATCGATCGAGCTGAAGTGCATCGCGACCATCGATTGAGGAGGACGCCATGCTGATGCCGATCAACTTCAAGGAATGGATCGAACGCAACCGTGACCTGCTGAAACCGCCGGTCTGCAACAAGGTCATATTCGATGGCGAATTCATCGTGATGGTGGTCGGCGGTCCGAACGCGCGCAAGGACTACCACCACGACGAGGCGGAGGAATATTTCTACCAGGTCGAGGGGTCGATGCTGCTGAAGACGATGCACGACGGCAAGCCGGTCGACATCGAGATTCACGAAGGCGAGATGTTCGTGCTGCCGGCGCGCGTGCCGCACTCGCCACAACGATTCGCCAACACGGTCGGTCTCGTGATCGAGCGCAGGCGCCGCCCCGGTGAGCGCGACGGCCTGATGTGGTTCTGCGAGCACTGCAACGCAAAGCTTTATGAAGAATACTTCCAGCTCGAGAACATCGAGACGCAGTTCCC
>CAYXYM010000049.1:0-3212 GCA_964469285.1 uncultured Gammaproteobacteria bacterium
CTGGCACGGTCTTGTCCTTGCCCTCCCACCACGGCTCGCCATCGTCGGTCAGCGCGACGTTGGTGAAGATTGCATCGCGGTCGAGCATGTCCAGCGCGTTCGGGTTGGTCTTCGCGCCGGTGCCGGGTGCAACACCGAAGAAGCCGGCCTCCGGATTGATCGCCCACAGGCGACCGTCTGCGCCGAGCTGCATCCAGGCGATGTCGTCGCCGACCGTCCAGACTTTCCAGCCCTTGTGCGACTCGGGCGGAATCAGCATCGCGAGGTTGGTCTTGCCGCACGCAGACGGGAATGCCGCCGCGACGTACTTGATTTCACCTTGCGGATTCTCGATGCCGACGATCAGCATGTGCTCGGCGAGCCAGCCCTCGTCCTGCGCCTGCCAGCTGGCGATGCGCAGCGCGTGGCATTTCTTGCCGAGCAGCGCGTTGCCGCCGTAGCCCGAGCCAATCGACTTGATGGTGAGCTCTTCGGGGAAGTGGGTGATCATGCGGTTCTCGATCTTGAGGTCGCCGGTCGAGTGCAGACCCTTCACGAACGCGCCCTCTTTCTCGATGCGCGTGAGCGCCTCGGTACCCATGCGCGTCATCATGCGCATATTCACGACCACGTACGGGCTGTCGGTGAGTTCGACGCCGCAACGGGACAGCGGTGAGGCAATCGGGCCCATGCAGTACGGGATCACATACATCGTGCGCCCCTTCATGGACCCCTCGAACAGCGCGTCCACCTTTTGGTGGCCTTCCTCAGGCGCCATCCAGTTGTTGTTCGGTCCGGCATCGACCTTATCGGTCGTGCACACGTACGTCAGGTGCTCGGTACGGGCCACGTCAGACGGGTCGGAACGATGGAGGTAGCACCCGGGGTGGGTATCCTCGTTCAACTTGATGAGGTCGCCTGTTTCCAGCATTTGCTGAATGAGCGAATCGTTTTCTTCAGCAGAACCATCGCACCAATGGATGCGGTCGGGCTGGGTGAGGCGGGCGACTTCGTCAACCCACGCGAGCAATGCCTTGTTCGTCGTGGCCATTAATACCTTTCTCTGGAGGGTGAGTGAAACGGTGCATTATACTCGACCGGTGAATCAGATTGCCGACCTTCTCGGCGCCGGCGGGCCGCTGGCCCAATCCCTTGATGGCTTCAATCCGCGTCGCGACCAGCAGACCATGGCCGCCGCGGTTGCCGATGCGCTCGAGAACCGTCGCGCGCTGGTGGTCGAGGCCGGGACTGGCACCGGCAAGACCTTCGCGTATCTCGTGCCTGCGCTGCAGTCAGGCCTCAAAGTGCTCGTCTCTACGGGCACGAAAAACCTTCAGGACCAGCTGTTCAACAAAGATCTGCCCGCAGTGCGCGACGCGCTCGGCCTGCCGGTGTCGGCCGCGCTCTTGAAAGGCCGCGCAAATTACCTGTGTCCACAACGCCTCGAGCAAGCCAAGCTCACCGGCCGCTTCGACACGCGCGACCGCGCCAGAGAGTTCTCGCTGATCGAGCGCTGGGCCGGCACGACCGCCGACGGCGATGTCGCCGAGGTCGAGGGCGTGCCAGAGGATTCATCGGTGTGGCCGTGGGTCACGTCGACCGCCGAGAACTGCCTCGGTCAGAAGTGTTCGCACTACGATGACTGCTTCGTGCTGCAGGCAAGACGCCGCGCGCTGTCCGCCGACGTCGTCGTCATCAACCATCACTTGCTGTTTGCGGATCTCGTGCTCAAGGAATCGGGCTTCGGTGAACTCCTGCCGGGCGCCGATGCGGTCATCGTCGATGAAGCGCACCAGCTCGCTGAGACCGCGAGCCAGTTCTTCGGCACCGTCGTGACCGGCCGACAGATTTCCGATCTCGCGCGCGACGCGACGGCTGCGTTCGTCAATGATGCATCGGATACACCCGCCATCCGCGACGCCGCCGACCTGCTCGAGCGCGCGCAACGCGAACTCGCGATGAAGATTATTGGTGGCGGCCGCGGCGATTCGGCCCGCCGCCCCTGGCAAAACTGGCCCGGCATCGCCCAAGTCGAATCCGCGCTCGACAACGTCGCCTACGCGCTCGGCGAACTGTCGCAGATTCTCGGCGCGCACGCGGGCCGCGCGAACTCGCTCGAGCAAACGCTTGAGCGCACCGAGAACGTCCGAGCGCAGCTCGCGTTGATCCGCTCGGAGGCCGCCATCGGCGAAGTGCGCTGGATCGAGTCGTTCCGGTCGAGTTACGGGCTGCACCTGACGCCGCTCGACGTGTCCGAGCCACTCGCGAAACTGTTCAGCGATCCGCCCCGCAGCTGGGTGTTCACGTCCGCGACGCTCGCGGTCGGCGAGCGCTTCGAGCATTTCACGCAGGCGCTCGGCCTCGTCGAGCCCGACACACTGCTGCTCGGCTCACCGTTCGATTACGAGCACAATGCGATGCTGTACGTGCCACCCGACCTCCCCGCCCCGAACACGCCGGGTTTCACGCACGCGGTGCTTGAGGCGGCGCTGCCGGTGATTGCGGCGAGCCGCGGGCGCGCGTTCCTGCTGTTCACGAGCCACCGCGCGCTGCGCGAAGCGGCCGACTTCCTCGAAGGCCGCTCGGCGTTTCCGTTGCTGATCCAAGGCAGCGCGCCGCGCGATGCGTTGCTGCGCGAGTTTCGCGAGCGCGGTGATGCGGTGCTGCTCGGCACCGGGAGCTTCTGGGAAGGCGTTGATGTGCGCGGACCTGCGCTCAGCGTAGTGGTCATCGACAAGTTGCCGTTCGCGTCGCCCGACGACCCGGTGCTCGCCGCGCGCATCGAGGCGATCAACCGCGGTGGTGGCAACGCGTTCATGGAGTACCAGCTGCCGCGCGCAGTGATTGCGCTGAAGCAAGGCGTCGGGCGTTTGATCCGCGATGCCGACGACACCGGCGTGATGATGCTGTGCGACCCGCGCCTCGTCAGCAAAGGCTACGGCCGCGCGTTCCTCGACTCACTGCCGCCGATGCGCCGCACCCGCGACCCGGACGAAGTCCGCGACTTCATCCGTCGGAGGATGTAACTGCAGGTGGGAGCGGCTACAGACAGATGTGGGAGCGGCGCCTTTGCGCCGCGATTAATCAGTCCCAGCCACCACCCTCGCCGTCCACCGTCGCCCACTGTTACCACTACGCAGGGGTGGTATAGGGCGCCCCGCGCCGCCCTTGTTTCGCCTGCGCCTCGGGGTTGGTTTGTTTGCTTTTGCGCCAGCCTATCTGTAAACTTTTGC
>CAYXYM010000050.1:0-5248 GCA_964469285.1 uncultured Gammaproteobacteria bacterium
AGGGCGGGAGCTCGCGGGGGGCGGCGACCTCGTGGCCGCGCTCGCCGAATTTGAGCAGGCAGTGCGCATGGCACCCGACTTGGTCGACGGCTGGTATTTTCTCGGTGTCACCTACGCAAGACTCGGTCGACCACACGAAGCCGCGCCCGCGCTGCGCCGTGCGCTCGAACTCGTGCCGGACCGGATGGAGGTTGTCGGCGCGCTCGCGTACGTGGAATTCAATGTCGGCGACTTCGCCAGCGCATTGCCCCTGTTCCGTAGGATCTGCAGCGCGCAGCCCCACAACGTGGATGCCCAACTCAAGCTCGGCGAGTGCCTAAGCCAGCTCGGCAAGCCTGACGAAGCCGCGGCCGCATTCCGCGAGGCACTCGCACGGTCGCCCGACGCGGCGGGCCTGTGGCTTGCGCTCGGCCAGGCGTGCGACGAGGGCGGGCATCGAACGGATGCAGACGATGCGTACCGTCGGGCGCTTGAACTCGCGCCGGCGTGGCCACGCCCACTCGCAGGCTTGCTCTCGCTTCAGCGTTCGGAGGCCGAACCCGCGCTCATCGCGCGCGCGCAATCCATGTTCGACGACGGCGCGCTGCCTGCCACGGACCGCATCGTGTTGGGACACGAGCTCGGGAAAGCGCACGATGCGCACGGTGCATACACCGATGCGTGGGATTGTTGGTCGCGCGCGAATGCGATGCTGCGCAAGACCACGGGACCGCTGGATCGCGACGCGCTCGCCGCTCGAGTGGAAGGAAAACTCGCGACAACCGTCGCGCGTGCCGATGCAGTGTCGGACGACCCCCGCCCCGTTTTCGTCGTCGGCATGCCGCGCAGCGGCACGACGCTGGTCGAACAGATTATCGCCGCACACCCGCTGGCCGTCGGCTGCGGTGAGATGCGCGAGGTGCCCGTGCTCGCCGCAACCACCGTCGACGCCTCGAGCGCAGCGGCGCGTTACCTCGCCGCGGCAGCCGCGCGTGGCGCGCCCGGCACCCAGCGGCTTGTCGACAAGCAGCCGCTGAACCTGTTCAACCTGGATGTTGTCGCCCGGTGGTTCGCCAACGCGCGCGTCATCTGGTGTAGACGCGACCCGCGCGACCTCGGACTATCGATTTTCAGCGAGTTGATGTCGCCGGACGCGCGCTTCGCAACCGACCTCGACGACATCGCGCACTTCCACGACGTACACGTCACGCTGATGGCGCACTGGCAGACGGCGTTGCATCTACCGATTCTTGAGGTCGAGTACGAGCGGGTCGTCGACGATTTTGCCGGCGAGGCGAGGCGCATGGTCGAGTTCACGGGGCTCGACTGGGATCCGGCTTGCCTGGATTTCCATCGCGCGACGGGCGCCGTCCAGACGCCGAGCCGCTGGCAAGTCCGCCGCCCGGTCCACCGCGGGGCGGTGGGCCGCTGGCGGCATTACGAGCGCGAACTCGAGCCGCTGATCTCTGCGCTCAGGCTTTCCGCGTAATCAAGTTCACGATAAACAACAATAGGACCGCGCCCAGCAACGAGACCAAGAAGCTGCCGATGGTGATGCCGTCGTTGATGGTGCCGACGCCAACGAGTGGCGAAATCAGCCAGCCTGCGAGGACCGCACCGACGATGCCAACGACGATATTCAAGATGACGCCCTGTTGCGCGTCGCGCTTCATGATGATGCTCGCGAGCCAGCCGCAGATTCCGCCGACAATCAGCCAAATGATGATGCCCATATTTCTCTCCTGTTTCGGGTGGTTTCTTCTAAGACTCAGCCTACGGACGGGGGTGTTAGGGAGTCGGTTCGGCGGCGCACACTCGGATTGCGCGGCGACCGGTATTTGGGTTTAATCCTTCCGTGTTCCGAGTCCCCGGCATCAATAGCTTGCCTTACGTCCTCGAGGCAGCGGTCCGAATCGACGCCGCCAAGAGCGGGCTGCTGTTTATGGTCGGCAAGGACAGCGAGTCGTTGCAGGTCGCGGCCGACATCGATGCGCCGAAGCCACTAATCGAACACGCGAAGACGATCCGACCGGGCGACGGCAGCGCGACCGGCCAGGCCGCGTCCGAACGACGGCGCGTCGTCATCCGCGACATCGCGACCGACCCGCGGCTCGGCGCACACCGAGCCGCCGCCGAACTCGGGGGCGTCCGCGCCATCCACGCGACCCCGCTCATCGACCGCAACCGGAAGATTCGAGGTGTGCTCACGACGTTTTACGATTCGCCCCACCACCCGTCGAAGGCAAATCTCTTGCTGATCGATCACTGCTGCCGCATTGCCGAGCGCCTGATTGAAGTCATCCACCTGCACGACGCGATGGCACGGGCTGATCGCGATATGGGGATTCCCGAGCGCGCGTTGTCGCCGTCCGCAGCCCAGGCCGCGGACGCGGCGCGTGTGCTGCTGCCAACCATTTCCCGCCGACACAGCGACGAGGGACTCCTTATCGCCACCGAACGGCACCTGGCAATCGTCGCCGACGAACTCTCGTCCAACCTACGAAACCGCTCTGTGTCCTAACGCATTGTCCGGTGCCCGACGCTTCGGGCATATCGAACACATGCTCTGCATCTACCGATTAGTCGACGGCGTAATCCGCGAGGCGGAAGGCGACGGAATTGACGACGCTATCTGGATCGACGCGTTCGAGCCGGACGAAGACGAGTGCAAACGCGTCGAACGCGTCACAGGTGCGCCTCTCCCCGCGATCGCGACTAATGGCATCGAAGAAGTCTCCGCACGCTGCTATATCGACAAATACGGCCTGCATCTTCGCTCCGCCTTTGTCACGGACCACGACGGGCAGCACGCGATTGAGACCGTTGCCTGCCTGCTACAACCCGAGCGCCTAGTGACTGTGCGGCCAGGCCAGTTGCGAGATTTTCAGCTGCTGCGCCTGCGGTCGCGACGCGGCGAGGTGCATAGCGACTCGCCGTTGGATCTGCTGCTCGATCTGCACGAGCAAAAAATTGACCACTTCGCGACGGTGGTAGAGGACATCCACAAGCGGCTTGAGGAAGTGAGTCAGCGCGTTCTCGGGCCCGGCATCAGCCAGATTGACGAGGTAATCCGCGATCTCGCGAGCGCCGAAAACAGCATCGGAAAAGTCCGCCTCGCGCTTACGGACACGCAAATCTCAGCGCTATTCCTGCAGCGCCAGTGCAAGGATGACCAGTCGGTTACCATTGTGACAGAGGAAATCGTACAGGATGCGACGGCGTTACTCTCTCAGTCGACCTTTCTGTACGAGCGGGTGACATTCCTGATGGAAACCACGCAGGGGCTGATCAGCATCGAGCAAAACCAGATCATCAAGATGTTCTCCATCGCGGCAGTCGTCTTCCTGCCGCCGACGCTTGTCGCGAGTGTCTATGGCATGAACTTCGAGTTCATGCCGGAGCTTGAGTGGGAGTTTGGGTATTTGGGCGTCATTGGCTTGATGATCGCATCTGGCGTGGCACCGTATCTGATTTTCAAACGCAAAGGCTGGGTGTAATCGTCATGCGATGGCCCCACCGGATTGCGGCCGGCTTGGGTACTGCGTTGCTCGTCGTGGTCGTGTCGCTGTGGTTAACGCTGTTGAGCCCCTTCGGTTACACGCCGCCCGAAGGGTTGCCGCCGATGCCTGACGGCGAGACCCACGAAGTCTTCGTGTACGGCACACTGCGGTATCCGGCTATCCGACAGGTGGTGATTGGCCGGCGCGGGAACGCACGGTCGGGCGTGCTCGATGGCTTTCGCCGCCGGCACCTTAATATCGAGCCGGCCGAGGCGGCGCACGTCCAAGGCGAGGTGCTCGAAGTGAGCAGCGAGGAACTGCTGCGGCTTGACCGATATGAACGGCTCGGCATCCGGTACGAGCGCGTGCGGCTCGAACTCCGCGATGGGACCGACGCGTGGGTGTACCGAAGGATGTCGCCATGATTACCACGCGTATGCCGCCATGGACGACGAATGCGGACGGCGCGCTGCGCCGCGTCGGCGTCGAAATCGAAATGAATGGCTTCGGCATCGATACCCTCGCCGAGACCGTCGCCGACCTGCTCGGCCTGTCGACAACGTCAAAAGGTCGGTACGAGCGGATTTTGCACGGCGATTCGGCGGGCGAATGGGAAGCGGAGGTGGATTTTCGCCTGTTGAAGCAATGGGGTCGCGACGACCAAAAGAACGCGGCGGAAGACGCGTTGCAATGGCTGTCCGAGCCGTTGGTACCGCTCGAGCTTGTGAGTCCACCGCTGCCGCTCGACCGTCTCGACGATGTCGAGCGCATCATCGTCGCGCTGCGCTCGGCTGGCGCGAAAGGCACATCGGACGCAATTACGAATGCGTTCGGCATGCAGTTGAATCCGGAGGTGCCGGCCGAGGATGCCGATACCGTGCTTCGCTATTTGAAGGCGTACCTGTGCCTGCAGGACTGGCTGTTCGAGCGCGCCCATGTGAACGTCGCGCGGCGCGCGACGCCGTATGTCGACCCCCTGCCCATCACCTACGCCCGCCAAGTGGTCGCCGCGCACTACTCGCCCGACCTCGCGACGCTCATCGACGATTACCTCGCGGGGAATCCAACGCGTAACCGCGCGCTCGACCTGATGCCGCTGTTCGCGCACCTCGACGAGCCGCGTGTGCGGCGCGTCACCGATGACCCCTTGATCAAAGCGCGCCCGACGTTTCACTACCGCTTGCCAAATTCGGAAATTCACCGACCCGCTTGGCGCTTTGCCGATGCTTGGGATGACTGGCTCGAGGTCGAGCGACTTGCCGCGGATGACGCGCGGCTTGCTGCGTGCTGCCGGCGATACGCGGAGTTCCTCGACCAGCCACTCGACCGCTGGCTCGGTGACTGGTCGGGGGAAATCGCAGACCGGTGGCTCGACCGGTAATTGCAATCACTGGCCCGGCGCGGCGCGCGCACGGGCCGCGGTGGTGCGTCGCAATCGCGGTGCGCCTCTACGGCGGTGTCCCACTGCAGATCCGCCCGGGCGACGATTGGTCCGCGCTCGACTACCACGGCGTCGTCGTCACCGGCGGCCACGATATCGACCCGGTGCTGTACGCGGCGGAAGCGGAAGTCGAGCCACGACTCGACCGCGCGCGCGATGCGCTCGAGATGGCGGTCATCCGCGATGCGCTCCAACGTGACCTGCCGCTGCTCGGGATTTGCCGCGGCGCACAGTTGCTGAACGTGTGCCGAGGCGGCACCCTTTTCCAGGACTTGCGACCGCGTCGGCGCCTCACTTCGCACCGGCGGACCGTGATGCCGCTGAAGAC
>CAYXYM010000051.1:0-3845 GCA_964469285.1 uncultured Gammaproteobacteria bacterium
CGAAGCTGCCCTGGTCGTTGCTGCCGGAGAACGGCAGCACCGACGTGTAGCCGACCTCCGACACGCCCGGGATCGCCAGCCGGGATTCGAGCGCGCGCTCGAAGAATTGCGTGCGCGCCTCGTTCTCGGCATATCGGGTCATCGGAAGGTCGACGCGCGCGGTGAGCACCCCGGTCGCCTCGATGCCAGCGCCCTCGGACTGCAATGCGTAAAAACTCTTGGTCAACAGCCCTGCGCCGACGAGCAACGCGACGCTGACCGCCACCTGCATGACGACGAGCCCGCTGCGGAAGCCCTGGGCGGCCTTGCCGCCGCCGCCCATGCGGCCCGCGTCCTGGATGGCCTGCGCGAGGTTTTCCCGCAGCAGCAGCCACACCGGCAAGAGCGCCGACACGAGCGCCGCGACCAACGCGGCGAGTGCCGTGAAACCAAGCACGAGCGGGTCGAGTGCAAACTCGAAGCCGCGATTCGCTTGGTCGAGGCCGAGCCAGCGCACGATTTCGAGACCGCCCCACGCGATGCCGAGGCCCGCGATCGCGCCAAACGCGGCGAGCAACAGACTTTCCGTGATGACGAGCATGGCCAGTCGGCGGCGACCGGCGCCGAGTGCGGCGCGCACCGATAGCTCCTTGCGGCGCGCAGCGATGCGCGCGAGCTGCAAGTTCGCGACGTTCGCGCACGCGATCAACAAAACGGCGAGCACGATCGATTGCAGCAACAGCAACATCTGCTTGAAATCACCGACGACCATGTCGCGCAGCGACTCCGCGCGGCCGGTAAAGCCGCTCCGCTCGATAAAGCCGGCAGAGTTCGGCAGCCGCTCGACGTTGCGCTGCACGATCGTGTCCATCTCCGCATTCAGCCCTTCGATGGTCGCGCCGGGCGCCAGGCGTCCGATGCTGTTCGAGTACTCGCGGCCGCGCTGATTGTCGCTGGCCTCGTCGGGGGTATACGCGAACGGAATCCACGCAGTGCTGTCATGCGAGGGAAAGCCAAACGTCTTCGGCATCACGCCAGTGACGGTGTACGGTTCGCCGTCGAGCCGAATGTCCTCGCCGATGATTTCCGGCCGCGCACCGAAGCGCGTTGTCCAAAGCGCATGGCTCAACACAATGTACTTTTCGTCACCGGGCTGCGCGTGTGCATCGGTGAATACGCGCCCGAGTTCCGGCGAGACGCCGAGCACGGTGAACAGCGAGGGCGTCGTGCGCGTCATGGTGACCTGCTCGGGCGCGCCGGCGAACCCAAGTGTGCGTCGTGTGTTGTGGTAGATCGCAAGACTCTCAAGTGATGGTGCGTGCTCGACGCGGTCCACGTAATCGGGAATCGACGTGCCAGCGTACTCGAGCGCCATTTTCGGGTACGTGTTGTAGACCATGACGAGCCGGTCGTCTTCTGGGTACGGCAACGGCTTCAGGAAGAAACCGTTGAACACGCTGAACACCGTCGTGTTGGCGCCGATTGCGAGCGCCAGCACCAGCACCGTGATGACGGTGTACATCGGGCGCGTCCACAACGCGCGCCAGGCAAACTGAATGTCCCCGAACATTGCGCTTCTCCTAGAAGTCGAACGACCGCGGCTTGACACCGCCATTGCCGGGCGTACCACCGCCCGCGACACCCCGGCTGTAATAGCCGTCGAAATACGGTTGCCAGGTCGCCCCGCCGTCGGGTGAGACCTCCCAAAACTGACGTACGCGCCCATCCTCGAGCGGGGTCCAGGTGATGCGGTCGAGGAATTCGCCCTGCGGCGTCGGCCGTGGCGTCGGCCCCGTCATGACCATCGCGCCGTCGACGACGGCGCCCTCGAGCCACAACACCGCACCCGCGCCGACCCAACGCTGCGTCCAGCGGTCGAGCACTGGGTCGAACGCGTTCAGGCTCATGCCCTCGCCGCCGCGTACGCCCCGCCACTGCTCAAGCAGGCCGCAGCCGCCAGCCATTGCCTGAATCTCGTTGTGGCCGACGACGGTGCCGTCGGCGGTGTGCACCGTCCATTCGCCGAGCCAGAAATCGAACTGGCGATAGTCGGGGGCACCGCAGCGCGGCGCGACCTGCGCCGCGGCTGACGCGGAAATAACCAGCAATAAAAGCGCGACCGCAACGATTCTATTCATCCCGTAAGGCCTCCATCGGGTCGATGCGCGCGGCGTGGCGTGCCGGAAGGTAGCTCGCGACGAGCGCAGCGCCGCCCAGGATGAGCGTCGCTGCAGCGAACACGGTCGGATCGAGCGGCGCAGTCTCGTACAGCAGGCCGGCGATTGTGCGCGACAACATCCACGCACCGACCACACCGATGCCCAGTCCAATGGCAGTCAGCCGCGCGCCGTCGAGTACGAACCGGCGCACTATCGTGGGCGTCCGCGCGCCCAGCGCGATGCGCAGACCGAGCTCACGCTGGCGACGACTGACGTTCATCGCGATGACGCCGTAAATTCCAATTGCGGCCAGCATCAACGCAACCGATGCGAACGCACCGAGTAGCAACGAGCGGTAGCGCGGCCCCGCGATCGCGGCGTCGAGTTTTGCCGCGAGCGGACGAATGGTCGGTACCGCAAGCGTCGCGTCGAGCGCGCGAATCTCCTCACGAATGACACTCGCAACCCCAGTGAACGCGGCGTCCGCCCGCACGACGACGGTCATCTTCGGCCACGGCAATTGGTTGTACGGAAGGAACATCACGGGCCGTGTATCAGCGCCGGGCTGCACGTCCTCGTAGTCGCCGACCACGCCGATCACGATGCGCGGCGTGCCGCTGACGCCGCCCCAGTACAGTTCTTTTCCGACCGCGTCGCGCCCGGGCCATAGCCGCTGTGCCATCGTCTCGGTAATGATGATCTGGCGCGGACCGTCCGACGCATCATCGTTGGTGAACAAGCGACCGCGCAGCAACGGCACGCCCAGCGTCTCGAAGAACCCGGGCGTGACGGCGCGCCAATTCGCCTGTAGGTAGCCGCCAGGGCCGGTCTCGGCGGCGAGCTCGACCGGCGTCACGTCATTCACGAAATTGGAACCGCTGAACGGATCCGTGGCCGTCGCGCCAACCGATCGGATGCCGGGCACGGCCTCAAGCCGTTCCGACAGTTGACTGAAGAACGCGACTTTTTGCCCGGACTCGGGATAGCGGTCGCCGAGTTGCAGCTCAACGGCGTACGCCTGCCGCGGATCGAAGCCGGTATCTGCGCCCTGCAGCTGCATGAAACTGCGCATCAACAGGCCCGCACCGACGAGTAACACCACCGCCAGCGCGACCTGTGCGACGACAAGCACATCGCCCGCACGCCGATGCCCGCGCGTAAGGCCGATACGACCGCCCTGCTTCAGCACACGGTTCAAGTCAGGGCGAGACGCGCGCACCGCCGGCGCGAGTCCGAACAAAAGGCCCGTGCCGATGCCCAGCGCGACCGCGAACAAGGTCACGGCCCCGTCGATGCGGATTTCGCCGAGCCGTGGAACGGCCTCCGGTCCGGCCGCCTGCAGGGCAGCAATCGCGACCTGAGCCAGTCCCAGCCCGGCGACCACGCCGGCGGCCGTCAGCAGCAGCGATTCGACCAACAGTTGCCGCACGAGTCGTGCACGTGGCGCACCGAGTGCGGCGCGGACGCCCATCTCGCCCTGGCGCTGCGGCATGCGCGCGACCAGCAGGCTCGCGAGGTTCGCGCACGCCATCAGCAGCAGGAAACCGACCGCCGCGAACAACAGGAACGCGCTGGTGCGGAACTGCGAATCGACGACCACATTCTCCAAAGGCTCCACGCGCGCGCCCCAGCCCGCGAGCCGAGGGTACGCATCGCCGATGTGCGCGGAAATCGCCGCGAGTTCCGCCTGCGCCTGCGCGACGGTTG
>CAYXYM010000052.1:0-6379 GCA_964469285.1 uncultured Gammaproteobacteria bacterium
AGGAGAACTACACCTCGCGGCTCGGCGACCGGCTGCGCGACGGCAACCTCGACGTAATCATCGTCGCAGAGCCGTTCGACCTGCCCGGCGTCGTGACCTGGCCGTTGTACCACGAGCCGTTCATGCTGCTGCTGCCCGCCGGCCACCCGTGGGGCAAACGCACGTCAATTCCCGCGCGTGAACTGGCCGACGAAAGCGTCCTGCTGCTCGGGCCCGGTCATTGTTTCCGCGACCAGGTGCTTGCTGCGTGCCCCGATTGCGACTCGGCCGGCGAGGGCAACAGCCTGCAACGCGCGGTCGAGGGTTCGAGCATCGAAACCATCCGGCACATGGTCGCAACTGGGCTGGGCATCACCGTCGTGCCGGTGACATCGACCGGCTTTGAGCCGAGCCAACGGCGTCTGTTCACCGTGCGCCCGTTCAGCGGCAAGCGTCCACCGGGTCGCACGATGGTGCTCGCGTGGCGCCGCGGCTTCCCGCGTCTCGATGCGATCGAGGCGCTACGCACCGCGATTTTCGCGTCGAAGCTTCGCGGCGTACAATACTTCGACAACAAGCCAATTGTGTCCGAATGAAAATCCGCATGCGCCGAGTGCGCCAACATCCCTTCGCTCGCGACCTCGTACGCGAGTCCACGCTGTCCCCCGCCGACCTCGTCTGGCCGGTGTTCGTCCACGACGACGCGGGTACAGCTGCCATCGCGTCGATGCCGGGTATCGAGCGACTTGACCTGGGCGCGCTGGTTGCCGCAGGTGAGCGCGCGGTCGCGCTGGGTATCCCAGCGCTCGCGCTGTTCCCGGTGGTGCCGGCGGCGAAGAAATCCACCGACGCTGACGAGGCGTGGAACCCGGACGGACTCGTGCAGCGTGCGACACGTGCGCTGAAGGCGCGGTGCCCGACGCTCGGCGTAATCACCGACGTGGCGCTCGATCCTTACACGACGCATGGACAAGACGGGCTGGTCGGCGACGATGGCGACGTGGCTAATGACGCCACGGTCGAGGCGCTCGTACGCCAGGCGCTGTCGCACGCGGACGCCGGCGCCGACTGCGTCGCGCCGTCCGACATGATGGACGGACGGGTCGGTGCCATCCGCGATGCGCTCGAGGACGCCGGCCATACAAGCACCCTCATCCTGTCGTATGCCGCGAAGTACGCGTCTTCGTTTTACGGTCCGTTTCGTGACGCGGTCGGCTCCGCAGCGGCGCTTGGCGACGGGGACAAACGGACCTACCAAATGGACCCCGCGAACTCGGACGAAGCGCTGCGCGAAGTCGCGCTCGACCTCGATGAGGGTGCCGACTTGATTCTGGTCAAGCCCGGCATGCCATACCTGGATATCATCCAGCGCATCAAAGACGCATTCGGCGTCCCGACGTTTGCGTACCAGGTCAGCGGCGAATACGCGATGCTGAAGGCAGCAGCCGCGAGCGGCAGTTTCGACGAACGCGCGGCCGTGCTCGAATCGCTGCTCGCGTTCAAGCGCGCAGGTGCCGACGCCATATTCACTTACTTTGCTCCGCAAGCCGCGGAGTGGCTAACGAAGAGATAGGTAACGCCATGGCCGATTACATGTCGAAAATTTTCGGTGCATCGCCCGTCAAGCCGATGCAGGAACACATGGACCGCGCGACCGAAGCGGTCGCACGGCTCGTCGAGTTCATTGACGCAGTTGTCGCCGACGATTGGGATAAAGCCACCGAGCTGCAGCAGACGATTTCGAATATTGAGGGTGTTGCCGATGACCAAAAAAAATCGCTGCGCCTCAACCTCCCGAACTCGTTGTTCATGCCGGTCGCGCGTCAGGATTTAATCGAGCTACTGCGCACGCAGGACGGCATCGCGAACCGCGCCAAGGACGTTGCTGGTCTCATGACCGGTCGCAAAATGAAACTGCCGCCGCAACTACACGCAGACTTCGGCGGCTACGTGCGCCGCTGCTATGACGCCGCGGTTCAGGCCCAGACGACCGTGAACGAGCTCGACGAACTGTTCGAGACCGGCTTCGGCGGCGCCGAAGCAAAGCGCGTTCGCGCGATGATCGACGAGATCGGCCGCATCGAGGCCGATACCGACAACGTGCAGAAGGAGCTGCGAGCAGCGCTCTTTGCGATTGAGAAAGACCTCTACCCCGTCGATGTGATGTTCCTGTACCAAATTATCGATTGGATCGGCGATATCGCCGACGAATCCGAACGAGTCGGCAGCCGCCTGCATCTGATTCTCGCGAACTGACGGAAGGGGCCTCGACATGGAACTGATGTACGTCTACATATCGCTCGCCGCCGTGTTCGGCCTGTTCATGGCCTGGGGCATCGGCGCGAACGACGTCGCCAATGCGATGGCCACGTCAGTCGGCTCCCGAGTGCTGACGATGAAACAGGCATTGCTCGTCGCTGCCGTTTTCGAGTTCGCGGGCGCGGTGCTCGCCGGAGGCGCCGTCACCTCGACGGTCCGTAAAGGCATCGTCGATTCGAACGCCTTCGTAGGCGAACCCGAGTTGCTGATCTACGGCATGCTCTCTGCCCTGCTCGCCGCCGGCACCTGGCTGTACGTCGCCTCGCGGAAGGGCTGGCCTGTTTCCACCACGCATTCCATCGTCGGCGCAATCGTCGGTTTCGCGGCAGTCGGTGTCGGCGTCGAGGCAGTACATTGGGGCAAATTTGGCGGCATCGTCATGAGCTGGGTGGTTTCGCCCGTCGTCGCTGGCGTGTTCGCGTTCCTGATTTTTACCAGCGTGCAGCGACTGGTGCTGGAGAGCTCAAATCCGTTGAGGCAGGCGCGCCGCTGGGTCCCCTTCTACATGTTCTTCGCCGGCTTCACCATCACGCTGGTGACCCTGTTGAAGGGGCTGAAATATGTTGGCGTCGAGCTTTCCTCCGACCAGAGTTATCTGCTCGCCGCCGTGATTGGCGTGATAATCGCCCTGATCGGAAAGTTTTTCATCAGCCGCATCAAGGTCGACGCGGAGGCGGATCGCGAGTTTCACTTCGCGACCGTCGAGCGCGTTTTTGGCGTGCTGATGGTGGTCACGGCTTGTACCCTGGCGTTCGCACATGGCTCTAATGACGTCGCAAACGCCATCGGCCCGGTGGCCGCCGTTATCAGCGTGGCCTCCACCGGCGAAGTCGGCCAGAGCTCGCCGATTTCGCCGTGGGTACTGCTTCTCGGCGGCGGCGGAATCGTAATCGGACTTGCCACGTTTGGTCGTCATGTCATGGCTACGGTCGGCGAACGCATCACTCATCTAACACCGAGCCGCGGTTTCTCCGCGGAACTCGCCGCCGCAACGACCATTGTCGTCGCCTCCGGCACGGGCCTGCCGATCTCAACGACCCATACATTGGTCGGCGCGATTCTCGGCGTCGGCATCGCGCGCGGAATTGCTGCAATCAACCTCGGCGTCGTACGCGACATCTTCCTTTCATGGATTATCACCGTGCCGGCTGGTGCCGTGCTCGCCGTTGTTTACTTCTTTGGGCTGCGCGCCGTGCTCGGCTGATGGCAGACCGCCTCGCGGTATTCGGTCACCCGGTCGCGCATAGCCTGTCGCCTGGCATCCACCGGGCGTTCGCCGAGCAGACCGGACGCTCCGTCGAGTTCGAACTCATCGACGCAGAACCCGCCGCGTTCGCCGAAGCCGTGCGTGCATTCGCGCAGCGCGGCGGCGTCGGCGCAAACGTCACGGTCCCGCACAAACTCGCCGCGCTTTACCTCGTCGACGCCGCGAGCGAGCGCGCGAAGCTGGCGGGCGCAGTTAACCTGCTGCGCTTTGAGTCGCGCACGCTGGTATTCGGCGACAACTCCGACGGTGCGGGGCTCGCGACAGACATCACGGAAAACCTCGGCGTCGATCTCGCAGACAAGCGCGTCCTGATTGTCGGCGCGGGTGGCGCGGCCCGCGGAATCATTGCGCCCCTGCTTGCGCACGGGCCGTCGGAAATCGTCATCGCGAACCGCACGCACGAAACCGCGCAGCGCGTCGCCGCCCGCTTCGCGTTCATCGGCCGCGTGGTCTCCACCCCGCTCGCGACAGCCGGCACCGACTACGACGTCGTAATCAACGCGACGTCGGCGTCGATCAGCGACGATCTGCCGGGGTTGAAACCGTCCGTGTTCGGACCTGACGCACTGGCTTACGACCTGTTCTATACAAAGGACGGCGAAACCGCGTTCACCCGCTGGGCGACGCAAAACGGCGCGGCCCGTACCGCCGACGGCTGGGGCATGCTGGTCGAACAGGCGGTCGAGTGCTGGCGCGTGTGGTTTGGCATCAGCCCCGACGCGAAGCCGTTACTTAGGTAGCGGAAAGGTAGCGATCCTTGAGACGCATGTAGTGCTGCGCAGAGTAGCGGAGCATCTCGAGTTCGTCCGGCGTTAGCGGCCGCGCCTGCTGCGCGGGGCTGCCGCGGTACAGGTAGCCCGACGCGAGTCGCTTGCCCGGCGGCACCAGCGTGCCGGCCGCGATGAACACCTCGTCCTCAACCACGACGCCGTCCATCACCACCGCGCCCATGCCCACCAGGCAGCGGTTACCGATGGTGCACGCGTGGAGCAGCACTTTGTGACCGACGGTCACGTCGTCGCCGATGATGAGTGGGATGCCGCCCGGCGTATACGGACCATCGTGCGTGACGTGCAGCACGCACGCATCCTGGATGTTCGTGCGCGCGCCGATGCGGATTGAGTTCACGTCGCCGCGCGCCGCGACGAACGGCCAAACGGAGCTGTCGTCGCCGATCGTGACGTCGCCGACGACAACGGCCGATTCATCAATATAGACGCGTGCGCCGACCGCTGGAGATACACCGTCTAATGGTCTCAGCATCAAACCTCCTGCAAGTGTGGGAGCGGCGCCTTTGCGCCGCGATTCTTTACTTGAGGGTCACCAGTTCCTCCGCGGACGTCGGATGAATCGCCACGGTATCGTCGAAGTCCTTCTTGGTCGCGCCCATCCGGATTGCGACCGCGAAACCCTGCAGCATCTCGTCGGCACCCTGCCCAATGACGTGACATCCGACCACGCGCTCGGTCGTACCCACCGTCACGAGCTTCATCGCTGCCGGCACGCGGCGCGGCGTCAGCGCGTAGTACATCGGCGTGAACCGCGTCGTGTATACGCGCACGGTGTTACCGTACTTTGCGCGCGCTTCGGCTTCGGTCATGCCGACGGTGCCAATCGGTGGGTGCGTGAATATGACCGTCGGCACGTTTTCGTAATCGAGGTGGCGTGTGGGTTGTCCGCCGTATAGCCGGTCCGCGAGCCTGCGACCGGCCGCGATGGCGACCGGGGTCAGCGCGAGCCGCCCGGTCACATCGCCGAGCGCGAACAGGCCGCCCACATTCGTGCGCTGGTACAGGTCCGTGGTCACATAGCCCTCGTCGTCGATTGCAACGCCGGTGTTCTCAAGGCGTAGCGAGTCCGTGCGCGGCTCACGACCGATCGCCCAGAACACTGCATCGAACGGCCCCTGTTCAGGCCCATCGCGCATCTGCAGCATTACCGCACCCGCGTGGCCGTCCAGCGCAGTGACGAAAACGCCGGTGTGCAGCACGGTGCCGTCAAGCTGCATGCATTCGACCAGTGTCTCGCTCAACATCGGGTCGAAGCTGCGTAGCGGGCCCTCGCGGCGCATGAACAGCTCGACCGTACTATCGAGCGCGCGCAGTATGCCGGCAAGCTCCACGGCGACGTAGCCGCTGCCGATAATCGCGACGCGGCGCGGCCGCTCGGGCAATTCGAAGAAGTCGTCGGAAGACAATCCGAGCTCGGCGCCAGGCAGATCCGGGAACGCCGGAGTGCCGCCGGTCGCGATCACGACGTGCTCGGCGTCCCACTCCTGGTCGGCGGTCGCGACGGCGAGCGGGCCCGTGAAATGCGCCCAGCCGTCGACGTGCGTGACACCGCGTGCGGCGAGATTGCGCGCGTAGATGTCGTTGAGCCGCTCGATATAGGCATCGCGGCCGGACTTCAGCGTGGCCCAATCATGGCTTGCGCGATCGATGCGGAACCCATAACCCTCAGCGTCCTCGAGTGAGTGCGCGAGTTCCGCGGCGTACCACATCACCTTCTTCGGGACGCATCCCTGGTTCACGCAGGTACCGCCGAGGCGCGAACCCTCGACGACGACGACTTCGCGGCCATACTGTGCGGCTCGCTGCGCGAACGCGAGTCCGCCGCTGCCGCCGCCAATCACTAAAGTCTGTATGCGCCCGGTCATCTATCTGGATATACTCGCGACAATACCTGTGGGGAGGATGCGCGCGTGAGCATCGGAAACTTCATATTCCTGGGCATACTCGTCGCCCTCGCTGTCTACATCATAACCATCTACAACGCGCTGGTCAGCCTGAAGCACAACGTGTCGAAGGCGTGGTC
>CAYXYM010000053.1:0-3675 GCA_964469285.1 uncultured Gammaproteobacteria bacterium
GCCGCCCAATCAAGGTCATGGTCGTCGACGACAGTCGGACGATTCGAAGCACTGCCGAAGTGCTGCTCGGTAAGGAGGGCTACACCGTCATCACGGCAGAGGACGGTTTCGACGCTCTCGCGAAAATCGCCGAGGACCGGCCTGACGTGGTTTTCGTCGACATCATGATGCCGCGTCTCGATGGCTATCAGACGTGCACACTGATCAAGAGCAATCCGAAATACCGGGACATTCCGGTCATCCTGCTATCGAGCCGTGACGGGGTGTTCGACCGCGCGCGCGGCAAGCTCGCCGGCTCGGAGCATTACCTCGGAAAACCCTTCTCGCGCGAAGAACTGGTCGAGGTAGTGCGGCGCCTCGCCCGTGGCCAGAACGGCTAAATCGGCGACCGACCACGGCCGCCAGGCCGTCGCCGCGCTGCTCGTACAGTTGCGCGCCGAGTCGGCCGCGGCGCTCGCGACCTGCGAACGATGGTTCGACGGCGACGATGATGCGGGCCCGTCCCTCGGCGCCACGCTGGCGCAGCTCGAGCAGGTCGCACGACTCTCCGGGCTCGACGGTATCGCCGCGCTGGCCGGTGAATGCCGCGAGTCAACGGCGACGATGGACGCCTCGCCAGCGCGACGTCAGGCCGTGGCCGAGGGCCTCGTCGCGCTCGGGGGCCATCTCGCCAATCTCGCGCCGGGCGACGAAGCGCCCGTTTCACGATACGTCGCTGACTTGAACAAGCTGCGCGTCGCACGCGGCGCAGCGGCCATTCCCGAGAGCGATCAATTCGTAGAACGACTCACAGCGCACGGACCGTATTCGCTGCCGACACCGTCGGCTGGCGCGACAGGGATGGCGCAATCCGCGGTCGCCGCGCGCGTTCTGGAACCCGCACGCAAGATTTTCACGGTGTTGCGCCGTGACGGTGATCAAGCGTCCGCGCTTGACGCGCTACGCAAGCTCACGGGCGGGCTCGAACGCGCGGCACGTGAGCCGGACGACCTCTTACCATGGTGGGTTGCGCGCGTACTTGTTGAGCAATTGCATACGGGCCGTATTCCGCTTGACGCCTCGACCAAGGCATTGCTCGAAGCGCTGCAGCCGATGATCGAGGCGCTGGCGGACAAACGCACACCTGTTGACGGCGCGCAGTGGACGTACCGGGCGCTGTTCTGCCTCGTGGGCCTCGGGCGTGCGGATGAGGAACTCGGGCGCCTCTTTGACACGTTCTCGCTCGACCCACCCGCCCCTGACGCGGGACCCGCGCGCGCGACCTCGTCGGCCGGCACCGCGCGCAGCGCGGTCGCCGATGCGGCGCGCGAGGAACTCGCGCGCGTACGCGACGCGTTCGATGTGTTCCTACGATCCGGCGCCGCCGACACGAATTTGTTGAAGCCTGCGGTCGCGCGTCTGGACAGCATCGTCGCGCCCCTGCAGGTCGCAGATCTCGGCGACGCTGCGGAAATGCTCGCCGACGCGCGCACCTCTCTGGCCGCGCTCGTCGACGGTCAGCCGCTTGGCAACGCCGCGAACATGATCGCAGACCGGCTGTTGCAGGCTGAGGAGTTGCTTGGCGCCGGCGCTGAGGGACCGGCCGACAAGCTTCGCGTTGAGGCGCTGCGAGCGCTGGTCGACGCCGCGAACGACGTGCTCTCGGGCGTGCGCCAGGCACTCTTCGAGGCGGCGGAGATTGACGATAGAGACGCGCTCGCTCAAGTTCCGACATCGCTCACGCATTTCGCGGGCGCGTTGTCCGTCGCGGGCCTCGATGAGGCGTCCGCGCTCGCGACCGACATTGCGGCAGCGACCGACCTGATTTCCAGCGACCGCGACGCACTCGAACTCCTCGCAGAAGCGATGGTGTGCCTGGAGCTGTATCTCGGCGCACAGCGCGACCGCGAAGGCGTCCCGCCGGAACTGCTCGACCGCGCGCGTGAAGTACTTGGCCGTGCCGTTCCGGAGGGCGCGCTGGCGGCGCGCGCGGCGGCCGACGCGGAGCCGCCAATCGTCGGCGAGGACAGCGACCCTGCGCTGCTCGAGATTTACCTTGAAGAAGCGCGCGAGTGCGTTGCGACGGCGCGTACCCAGTTCGAGCAGTGGCGCGCGCAACCGGACGATGCCGCGGTGCGGGTCGACCTGCAGCGTGCGTTCCACACCCTGAAGGGCAGCGGGCGCATGGTCGGCGCATTGCGGACAGCCGAGTTCGCGCGCAGCTTCGAGGAAGTACTCGAGCGCATCGAGGCCGAATCGGTGGCCGTTTCGCTCGGCATCGTCGACCTGATCGGCGCCGCGCTCTCCGTGCTGCCGGCGTTGCTTGAGCAAATCGAGAGTGGTCGTGAAGTGGGCGTGCCGTTGGTCCCGTTGCAGAAGACGGCCGCCGGTGACCTCGCAACGATCGAAGTCGGTAGCGGCGCGCGCGTGCTCGCGGCGACGGCCGCCCGCGAGACGGGTGTGGTCCACCGTTGGCTGGACGCCGTCGCGGCAGGCAACGGTTCGGGTGCAGTGCCGCCCGCAGTAATCGATGCGCTGCAGGAACTTGAGGCCGTCGCGCGCACGGTCGCGGACGTGCGTACGAGCGAATCTGTTCACGCGTTGCGCGAACGGCTTGAGGGCGCGGCCGCTATCGATGATGCACTCCAGCGCGACGTCACCGCAGCGCTCGACGCGATGCACGCACAGGTTGCACCGGCGGCGACCGGTGACGGTATCGATGCAGGTACTGCGGCCGCCTACCATGACGAGGCGCATGCGCTGCTCGATCGCATGGGTGATGCGTGCGATGCGTTGTTGATGGATGCCGCCGACGCCGATGCGGTGCTGTCGATGCAACGGATCCTGCATACACTCAAGGGCGCATCGCGCGCTGCTGGCTTCCGCGCGCTATCCGACGTCGCGCACACGCTCGAGGCCGTGCTGCGCGCGGTTGCGCAGGAACAGATGGTCGTCACACCACGCTTGATTTGGACGTTACAGCGCGTCTTCGACGCGATGTACGGCATGCTCGAACCTGGCACCGCGGAACGTGCTGCGGAACGCGCTGGCAAAGTGATCGATGAACTGCGGCAGTTGTCCGGTGACGATCGCTCGTTGCCGCCGGCGTCGAGCGGCGCCGACCGCCGCCGCCGTCCGCGCGTCGCTGCCGAGAGCGAGCGCGTGCGCTCTGACCAATTCGACCGCGCGCTCGTGCGCGCGTTGTCCCTCGGACTGCGCAGCAGCGAACTCGACCGGAAGCTCCGCGAGCAGACGATGTGGGACATGGCGACGATTGGCGATGCGCTGGCTGCGCTCGCGGCGGACGCCGCGGCAATCCGGGACCTGTTGGTACGCGCGCGCGTCGCGCCGCTGCATACCCACGCGTCGCGCTGGCGCAGAACCGTACGCCAGGCGGCCGAAGACACCGGCAAAGAAGTCGAGCTTCGCTTCGAGGGTTCCGACAACGAGCTTGACCGTCGCCTGCTCGACGCGCTTGTAATGCCGCTTGAGCACTTACTGCGTAACGCGGTCGCGCACGGCGTCGAATCGACGTTCGCGCGCCGCGCCGCCGGCAAACCGGCGTCCGGCGTAATCGTCGTCCGCGCGATTCCAGACACGCACGGAGTCAATATCGAAATCGACGATGACGGCGCAGGCATCGACGTCGACAAAGTGCGTCGCGTCGCTCGCGAACGCGGAATCACGGTCTCCGAC
>CAYXYM010000054.1:0-3346 GCA_964469285.1 uncultured Gammaproteobacteria bacterium
CGGGCACCCAGTCGAGGATGCCCTGCAAACGGAGGACAGCGGCCCCAAAGCCGGGCTCGGTCCACCGACCGTCGACGTCGCGGCGAGCGAGCAGCGTGAGCCGGTACAGCACGGCACCCATCGGCCCGAGCACAACGAACCAGAAAATTACCGCAAATGAACGGCGATTGAACTCGAGCAGAATCGCCTGGGCGACCGCGAGATTCCGCGCGGCGCCGCCTGCCGGCACCGCCTCGCCCGCGATGTCGTGCGCGAGCGCCGCCGCACGCGCTTCGTCGCCGACCTCGATGGCATCGACATAGTGACCCGCCTCGGCATCGAGTTCCCGCGGGCCGAGGCAAAACACCAACACGATGACGCTGAACGCCAGTGCGAGGATGCTGAGCAGTGCACCGCCCAGAAGCGTGAATACGAACCCGACCAGCGCCACGGGCGGCGCAATCAGCAATAGCACGCCGAGCGTGCCGGTCCACGTGCCTGGGCCGAGCGTACGCTGGATCCACGCGGCGTACGCGTGATACCAGTGGGGGTCGCGCAGCCGCTCGCGGTCACCGAGCAAACGCTCGATCAGCAGGGCAATCACCAGCGCGAGGAAGTTCATGATGCCGTCAATCCTGCCGTTTGGAAGCGCGCCCAGTCAAATGCCGCGCCCGGGTCGGTCTTCCGCCCTGGTGCGACCTCGCTGTGACCGACCACGGCGTCCGGAGCAATCGCGGGATACGCGATGCGCAGCGCCCCGACAAGCGCCGCGAGGCGCCGATACTGGGCGTCCGAGTACGGTACATCGTCACACCCCTCGAGCTCGATGCCAACCGAGAAGTCGTTGCAGCCGCGACGGCCCGCCCACGACGATTCACCGGCGTGCCACGCGCGCGCGCCAAACGGGACAAACTGGACGAGAGAGCCGTCGCGCCGCACGAACACGTGGGCGGATACCTTGGCGGCTATGAGGTCGCGGAAGTACGGATGCCCGGTTGCCGGCAGCGAGTTGGTGAACAGGCGCTCGACCCAAGGCCCGCCGAACTCGCCGGGCGGCAGGTTGATGCTGTGCACGACGATGAGCGCGATCTCGACACCCGCCGGACGCGCGTCCGCGTTCGGTGAACGCACTCGCCGCGCGCCGCGGACCCAGCCGTCGTCGATTTCAATCGCTGCTAGAATCGCTGCCATGTCCGCGCTGCGCCCTCCCCCACTCGAACAGATGCTCGACCAATTGTTTGCGGCCGCGTCTGTGAGCAGCATGATACCGGCTTACGACAGTTCGAACCGCGCGGCGGTGGAGCTCCTTGCGACGTGGGCGCAGGATCTCGGGTTCGCCGCGGATGTGACTGCGGTGGACGGCGCGCCGGGCAAGTTCAACCTCGTCGCGACGCTCGGCCGCGGCGACGGTGGCCTCGTGTTCGCCGGGCACACGGACACCGTGCCGTGGGATGAAGGGCTGTGGAATTACGACCCCCTCCGCGCGACGTTTGCACACGACCGTGTCTATGGGCTCGGCGCATCTGACATGAAGGGGTTCTTCGCGTTACTTCTCGACGCGCTGCGCTGGGTCGACGTCGAACGCCTGACGTCGCCGATCATCGTCATCGCGACGGCCGACGAAGAGAGCACCATGTCGGGTGCGCGGGCCCTTGCGACGGGCGGCCCGCTCCGCGCACGGCACGCCCTGATCGGCGAGCCAACCGGACTAAAACCCGTGCGTGCGCACAAGGGCATCCTGATGGAATCCGTGCGGGTCGTCGGCCACGCCGGCCATTCGAGTGACCCGGGTCTCGGCGCGAACGCAATCGATGGCATGCACACCGTCATCGCGGCGCTGTCGGACTGGCGCGCTGTGTTGCAGCGCGACAACCGCGACGACACCTTCGCCGTGCCGATTCCCACGATGAATTTCGGCCACATCCACGGCGGCGACAATCCGAATCGAATTTGCGGCGCGTGCGAGCTCCAGTTCGACCTACGCCCACTGCCTGGCATGGATCCAGACGCGCTGCGCGCCGATTTTCGCGCGCGCGTTGAAGATGCGCTCGCGGATTCGCCGTTTCAAATCGAATTCGCCGCGCTGCTCGGCGGCGTGCCGGCGCTCGCAACCGATGCCGCCGCGCCCATCGTGCGTGTTGTCGAGGAACTCACAGGCGAACCCGCCGGCGCGGTCGCGTTCGCGACAGAAGGCCCCTTCCTCGCCGAGATCGCCGGCGACGTTGTGGTGCTTGGCCCAGGCGATATCGCCCAAGCCCACCAGCCGGATGAGTATCTGTCGCTCGCGCGTTTCACGCCGACGCGCGAGCTCATCGGGGAACTCGTCACCCGGTTGTGCATGCGATGAGCGGCAATCGTCACTGGACGGAACGCGACTTGTCGGTGCTGTGGCACCCGTGTACGCAAATGAAAGACCACGAGCAGGTGCCACTTACGCCATTGCGACGCGGCGACGGGGTCTGGCTCGAGGACTTCGACGGAAACCGCTATCTGGACGCGGTGAGCTCGTGGTGGGTGAACCTGTTTGGCCATGCGAACCCGAGCATCAACGCGGCGCTGAAGGACCAGGTCGACACGCTCGAGCACGCAATCTTCGCCGGTTTCTCGCATGCGCCGGCGATCGAGCTCGCAGAGCGCCTCGTCGCCGCGACGCCACCGGGGCTCGACCGCGTGTTCTTCGCGGACAACGGCTCATCCGCGGTCGAGGTCGCACTGAAGATGAGCTTTCACTATTGGCGCAACCGGGGCCAGGGCGAGCGCCACCGCTTCATCTCGCTGACAAACAGCTACCACGGCGAGACGCTCGGCGCGCTCGCCGTCGGCAATGTGCCGCTCTATCGTGAGACGTACGGGCCGCTACTGATGGAGACCCTCAGCGTCGAGACACCCGACTGCTTCACGCGCGAACCCGGCGAGTCGTGGGAAGCGTGCTCGTTGCGCCGTTTCGACGCGATGGAGCGCGCGCTCGCGCAGCATGCGGGCGAAGTGTGCGCCGTGATCGTGGAGCCGCTCGTGCAGTGCGCCGGTGGCATGCGCATGTACCACCCGGCGTGGCTCAAGCGACTGCGGGACGCGTGCGACCAGTACGGCGTCCACCTGATAGCCGACGAAATCGCCGTTGGTTTCGGCCGAACCGGAACGATGTTTGCGTGCGAGCAGGCGGGTATTTCGCCCGACTTCATGTGCGTCTCGAAGGGCCTGACCGGCGGTTACCTGCCGTTGTCCGCCGTCCTCACGACCGACGACGTGTATCAGGCCTTCTACGACGACTACACGAATCTGACCGCCTTCCTGCATTCGCACTCGTACACCGGCAATCCGCTCGCGTGCCGCGTCGCACTCGCGACGCTCGACCTGTTCCGCGACG